>NZ_BANB01000643.1 GCF_000964365.1 Acidisphaera rubrifaciens HS-AP3
GGGCGCATCGCAGCGGGGCGCCAGCCGCACCGGATGGCCGAGCGCGGCGGCTCGGGCCGCCAGCCGCCGCCAGATCGCGCCCGTGACGGCGGGATCGAGTGTCAGCTGCATGCAGCCGCGGGCCCGATAGGACGCGGCATCCGGCGCCTCGGCATGCGCGTGCAGGCCGACGACCGTGCCGCCCGCGAACAGCGCACGGTTGCCGGTATCCAGATAGCTCTCGGCCGCCATGCCTTCGGCGAGCAGCAGGTCATGCGTCTCCAGCTCGATGTGGTGGAAGCTGTAGCGGTCCAACGCCTCGCTGCGGATGGTCGCGCCGTTGACCAGCAGCCGCGCCGGCAGCAGGTGGCCGTCCACCAGCACGGCATGTTCCGGCGTGACCAGCAGGTCGCGCAGCGGGACGCCCGGCGCGATCGCGTCCGCCGTAATGCGCACCGGCCACGTGCACGCCGGGCGCCGCGCCCCCGCACGGACACGGCGATACCCGGCCCAAACGACGCGACGGGCGACGCCCGCGCGCGTCAGCACGAGGTCGCCGGCGGCAAGCGACTCCACCGGCCGCGCGCCGTCAGGCGTCGCGATCGCGGTGCCGCTGAGGAAACAGGCGGTGGCGACGATGTCGGTATTGCCGCCGCTCTGCGACGCGGTGATCGTGTCGCCCACCGGGACATGGGTGAACGTCAGGCTGTACGGCACGCCGGCAAACGTGATGGTATCGGTCGTGGTGCCGCCGGCGGGCGTGCTGACGTTCACCGAATACGTGCTCCAGCCGGAAAAACCGGACACTTCGGTGGTGTCGTGGTTCTGGAACCCGTCCAGCGTCAGGCCGGCATCGACCGGCTGCTGTTCGTTGATGATCAGCGTTCCCGGGCCGATGAACGTCGCGTTCAGCACGTTCCCGAGGTAGAGCGCGCCGGAGGCGTCAACCGTGTTGCCGCCGCCGATGCTTACGTCGATGACCGCGTTAGTGGCGGCGGTGTTGTTGGAAATGCTCACGTGAACCCGGCCCCTGCTATGATCTCTCTGCGCAGCAGATCATATCGTCGCGTGCGGGCAAGTCACCTATCGGGGTGGGCCGGCCGGCCGCGAAACGGCGACGCCCCGAAGCTGGGGCTCCGGGGCGTCGCGCGGCAGGATAGGCGCGTCGGTCGAGCGTCAGATGTAGTGTTCGGCCAGCGGGGCGAAGCCGTTGAAGCTCTGGCTCGCATAGGTCGAGACATAGGCGCCGGTCGCCAGCAGCTCCACGCGCTCGCCGCCGCGCAGCGCGAGCGGCAGGCGGTATGCCGCGCGATCATACAGCACGTCGGCGCCGTCGCAGGTCGGGCCCGCGATGGTTACCGGCCCGGACGGCCCACCGTCATGCGGGGTCGCGATGCGGTAGCGGATCGCCTCGCCCTCGGTCTCCGCGAGACCGCCGAAACGGCCGATATCGAGATAGACCCAGCGCGGCGGATCGGCCGGCGCCGACGGCGTCGGCCGGCGCGAGACCAGCACCACCTCCGACGACACCACGCCCGCGTCACCCACGATGAACCGCCCCGGCTCGATGATCATCTCCGGCAGCGCGTTGCCGAAGACGCGCGTCATCGCCCCCATGATGGCGTGGCCGAACGCGTCGATCTCCGGCACCTCCTCGCGGTAGGAGACGGGGAAGCCGCCGCCGAGATTGAGCATCCGCACGTCCACGCCGGAGTCGCGCAGGTCGGTGAACAGCATGCCCACGCGCGCGATCGCCGCCTCGTACGCCACGGTGGTGCGCTGCTGGCTGCCGACATGGAACGACAGGCCATAGGGATCGAGGCCGAGCGCGCCTGCGCGCCGCATCAGCGCGCCGGCGGCTTCGACCGAGGTGCCGAACTTGCGGCTGAGCGGCCAGTCCGCGCCCTCGTTCTCCACCAGGACGCGGCAATAGACGCGGCTCCCCGGCGCGTTTTCCGCGAGCTTTTCCAGCTCTTCCTCGCAATCGAAGGCATACAGGCGTACCCCGGCCGCATAGGCGGACCGGATGGCCGACACCTTCTTGATCGTGTTGCCGAAGCTGATGGCCGTCGCCGGCGCGCCGGCGCGCAGGCACATCGCCACCTCTTCCCACGAGGCCGCGTCGAAATGGCTGTCGAGCCCGACCAGGCGTGACAGCACGGGCGCGGCGGGATTCGCCTTCACCGCGTAATAGATCTGTGCCAGCGGCAAAGCCCGGCGCAGCGCGTGGAAGTTCTCTTCCACACGATCGACATCCACGACCAGGCACGGCGTCGCCGGCTGCGCGGTCGCAAGGAATCGGGCGATTTTCGGAGTCATCGCACCACCCCCTCATAAGACGCCCGCCTGTTCGAGGCGACGGGCGCAGTTGACGAAACGGTCTAACGAACCAGCGGCACTTCCTGCCGACGGCCCCGAACCGGGGGTCGCCACAGGCCGAGTTGCCAGAACGCTTGACGTCGTTGCGTAACCACGAGGGCCAGAGGCACGTGCGTTGCTGCGTAGGGGGGCACATAGGACCGACCGTCCCCCGGCGCAAGCGAAAATCCGCCGCCGGGACAGCGCGTAAGCTGTGCGCCCGACGCGCAACCGCCGCCGTCACGCCACGTTGCGCGTCCGGAGGCACTGGAACAGGGAGTGGCCACGTGGGAGCGACCGCACGCGAGACGGCGCCAGCCGGACCGGACGGCCCGCACTCGGAACAGGGCCGGGGGGCGGCGCTCGGCCGCCACGCGGAGACGCCGGCGGCAATTCCCTGGCGCGGCTGGAAGCAGGTCCTGCGCCGCACCCTCGGCCAGATGATCTCCGACCGGATTTCCCTCTCGGCCGCCGGGTGCGCCTTCTACGCCACGCTCGCGCTGTTCCCGGCGATCACCATGCTGATCTTCATCTATGGCCTGGTGTTCGACCCGGTGACCATCGAGCCGCAGCTCGACGTGCTGCGCCAGCTCCTGCCCAGCTCCGCGTATCAGCTCATCGACGCGCGCCTGCACCAGCTTGTCGCCAAGGAGCACGGCACGTTGACCATGGGCCTGCTGATCAGCGTGGCGGTGACGCTGTGGAGTGCGGCGACCGGCACGAAGGGCGTCCTGTCGGCGCTTAACGTGGCGTACGGCGAGACGGAGCGGCGCAGCTTCCTGCGTTTTCAGCTCGTCAGCTTCGGCATGACCCTGGGTGCCATCAGCGGCGCGTCGCTCGCGATCGCGATCCTCGTGTTCCTCCCGGCGGTGTTTCATTTTATCGGCCTGTCCGACCAGTCGAAGGGGCTGATCCGGGCGGCGAGCCTGCTGATGCTGGTGCTGTTCGTGCTGGCGGCGCTGTCGATGCTGTATCGTTTCGGCCCGTCGCGACAGCAGCCGCGCTGGTCGTGGGTAACGCCCGGGTCGGTGGTCGCGACCGTGCTGTGGGTCGTCGCGTCCGGCCTGTTGTCCTATTACATCAGCAACGTCGCCAGCTACGACGCCACCTATGGACCGCTCGGCGCGGTGGCCGGCGTCATGATGTGGTTCTACGTCACCGTCCTCGTGGTCCTGCTCGGCGCGGAGCTGAACGCGGAGCTGGAGTTGCAGACGGCGCGCGACAGCACCGAGGGACCGCCCCGCCCGCTCGGCCAGCGCGGCGCCTATGTCGCCGACAACATCGCCCCCGATTAGCCGCCCCGCGCCCCGGGACTGCTCCGGGATGCGCAGACGTAGCAGGGCGGCATAAGCTCGCGGCGCATCAGGGGGCGCGCGGTCGATGAGCGACTGGAACCACGGCTATGTCACCGATCTCGGCTACACGACCAACATCTATCGCGAGTTCACGCCCGCCTGGCTGGCCTTCGCCGCGCTTTTGCTCGGCCAGCGGCCGCCCGATCTCGCGCGGCCGGTCCGCATGGCCGAACTCGGCTGCGGCTACGGCCTGACGCTCGCCGTCGCGGCGGCCAACGCGCCGGACTCCGCGTTCTTCGGCTACGACTTCAACCCCGCGCATGTGGAGGCGGCACGCCTGTTCGCCGATGCCGCCGGGCTCGCGAACCTGCATGTCGAGGAGCGCGCGATCGCCGATCTCGCGGCCCCCGACGGCGCCGGGGCGGATCTCGACATCATCGCCCTGCACGGCGTCTGGAGCTGGGTCGACGACACCGTGCGCGCGGACATCGTGCGCTTCATCACCAGTCGGCTGCGGCCGGGCGGGCTCGTGTTCGTCAGCTACAACGTGCTGACCGGATTTGCCGACATGCTGCCGGTGCGCACGCTGATGCGCCAGGTGGCGGCGCGGGAGGCGCGCAGCGATCTCGCCGTCGCCGCCGTCCGCCCGGCGCTGGAGCGCCTGCGCGCGGGGGCGCAGGCGTATTTCGCGGCGCATCCGGCGCTGGAGCAGCGGCTGGCGGGGCTCGCGTCGATGGATGCGCGCTATCTGGCGCACGAATACCTCAACGCCGACTGGGCGCCGACGATGTTCGCCGACGTGGCGGCGGCGATGGCGGGAGCACGCTGCCAGTACGTCGGCAGCGCGACGCTGCCGGACAACGTGGACGCGACATCGGCGCCGCCGACCATGGTGCCGCTGCTCGCCGAGCAGCGGGACGTGGTCCTGCGCGAGACGTTGCGCGATTTCGGCTGCGGGCAGTCCTTCCGCCGCGACATCTACCGCCGGGGCCATGCGCCGCTGCCGCCGGCGGAGCATCGCGCGCTGCTCGACGCGGTGCATTTCGTCGATCTCGGCCGGCACCGCGAGGCGGAAGTCAAGGTCGCCTGTTCCATCGGGCAGCTGAGCGGGCGGCCGGAGATCTACGATCCGCTGCTCGACCGGCTGGCGGCCGGCCCGCTGTCGGTGGCCGAGGCGCGCGAGATGTCGCCCTTTGCCGGGCGCCCGATTCAGGAACTGGTGCAGGCGCTGCTGATGGTGACGGCCGCCGGCTATGCGCATCCCGTCGCGGCGGGCGCGGGGTCGCCTGCGGCCCGCGCGGCGGGGCGGCGGGCCAATGCCGAAATCGCCCGGCTCAACCGGCTCGGCGGCGCGATTCCGCATCTGGTGGCCCCGGCGAGCGGCGCCTCGGTACTGGCGGATCTCGCGGAGACTCTCGCCGTCGGCGCGCTGCTGGCCGGCGCCCCGCGCGACGAGCAGGCGCTGGCGACCGAGGTGGACACGGCGCTGGCCGCCACGGGCCGCGGTCCGGC
>NZ_BANB01000642.1 GCF_000964365.1 Acidisphaera rubrifaciens HS-AP3
ATCGCTGCTGGAGTACCACGACCTCGGCGTGGACACGTTCCTCATCCGCGGCTTCGAACCGCTGACCGATGCCGCCGCGTATGGCCGCACCCTGCTGCCCGCCACGCGCGCGCTGCTGGCACGGCGCGGACGCCGCCCCGTCGCGGCGGCCTGACGCCATGGCCGCCCACCGCTACGCGGTGCGGCTGGACTGGTCCGGCGCGCGGGGCACGGGCACGACCGGCTATCGCGCCTATGGGCGCGAACACGTCCTTCGCGCGCCGGGCAAGCCCGATATCGGGGGCTCGGCGGACCCGCAGTTCCATGGCGACGCGGCGGCGTGGAACCCGGAGGAGCTGTTGGTCGGCGCCCTCTCCGCCTGCCACATGCTGTGGTTCCTGCACCTTGCCGCCGAAGCGGGTGTGGTCGTGACCGCCTATGCGGACGCGGCCGAGGGCGTGATGGAAACGACGCCCGACGGATCGGGCCGCTTCACCGGCGTGACGCTGCGCCCCGCCGTCACGACGCGCGACCCGGCCGAGCCCGCGCACCTGACGGCCCTGCACGCGGCGGCGCACGAGAGATGCTTCGTCGCCAACTCGATGAACTTCCCGGTGGTGATCACACCGGCATCCGAGTCCGCCTGACGACGCGGGTTGTCACGCGCGCGCCGGCATCCGCGTCAGGCGGCGAGCTTCGGGTAGTCCGTATAGCCCGCCTCGCCGCCGCCATAGAACGTCTTGCGGTTGTACGGCGTGAACGCCGCGCCGCGGCGGATGCGCTCGGGGAGGTCGGGGTTGGAGATGAAATAGCGGCCGAAGGCGATCGCGTCGGCATGGCCCTCGGCCACCATCGCCTCGGCGGTGTCGGCGCGGAAATTACCGGCGGTGATCAGCACGCCCGGCCAGATCGGTCGGAACAGCACGGCGGCAGAGGGCACGCCCTGATGATCGACCTCGGCCGCGCCCGCGCCGCTCGCGCGCGGCTCGATGAAGTGCAGATACGCCAGCGGCGCGGCGGCCAACGCCTTGATGACATGGGTATACAACGGCAGCGGCTCGTCCTCGCCGCTGTCGTTGGACACGCCGAAGGGCGAGAGCCGCACGCCGACGCGCGTCAGGCCGAGCACGCCGGCGACCGCCTCGACCACTTCCAGGAGCAGGCGGGCGCGGTTCCCGATCGAGCCGCCATAGGCATCGGTGCGCCGGTTGGTCCGCGACTGCAGGAATTGTTCGAGCAGGTACCCGTTGGCGCCGTGCACCTCCACGCCGTCAAAGCCGGCGGCGTCGGCATGGCGCGCGGCCTGCCGGTAGGCGTCGATCAGGCCGGGGATCTCGGCCGTCTCCAGCGCGCGGGGGGTCTCGAACGGGACGCGTTTGAAATCGGCGGTCATCGCCTCGCCCTTCGGCGCCACCGCCGAGGGCGCGACCGGCAGGCCGCCGCCCGGCTGGTGCGAGGAGTGGGAAATGCGCCCGACATGCCAAAGCTGGAGGAAGATACGGCCGCCGCGCGCGTGCACCGCCTCCGTCACGCCGCGCCAGCCGGCGACCTGCGCCTCGGTATGGATACCGGGAGTGGCGGGCATGCCCTGGCCGGATGGGCAGACCTGCGTCGCCTCGGCGATGATCAGGCCGCCCGGGGTCGCGCGCTGGCCGTAGTATTCGGCGTTGAGCGCCGTCGGCACGTTGCCGGGACGGGCGGCGCGCATGCGCGTCAGCGGCGCCATCACCACGCGATGCGCGAGCGTCAGGCCGCCGACCTGCAGCGGTGTGAACAGCGACGCCATCCGATCCCCCTCGTTGTCCGGCAAGCGGATTTGTCCTGACATGGCCGCGGGCGGCGGGCAAGGCGGCGGCCTGCGGAGCACGGGGCCTCAGGACGGGGGCGGCGCGCGCCCGCCCCGCGCGTTTCAGCGCGGTGGCGCGATC
>NZ_BANB01000641.1 GCF_000964365.1 Acidisphaera rubrifaciens HS-AP3
CTCGCCGCGTCCGGGACCGGGTGCGACGCCTCGATCACCCGGATACGCCGGGTCGGCACGGCATGGCCGTAGCGCGTGACGACCACCCCCTCCAGCGGCACGTCCGGCCATGCATCTTCCAGCGCCGCCGCCATCACCGCCGCCGACTTGCCGCCGCCGACGACGACGCAACGGCCGGTGGCGGGTCGGGGCGGCAGGTGGCGGGCGAGTACCACGCGCGGGTCCGCCGCCGCCACGCCCGCGTCGAAGACGCGACGCAGCACGGCCCGCGCCCGCGCGTCATCGAAGCTCGGGTCGGTTGCCCTCGGGTCGTTCACCACCAGCCTCCCTGCGTGTGCGGCCTATGGCTAACCGCGTCCCGCGGCGCCATCTAGGGGGCGACAGAGGGAGCCCGCCCATGCCGATCAAAGACCTCGACGACGCCACCCGCACCGAGCTTGAGGCCGCCGCGTTCCGCCGCCTCGTCGCCCACCTGCGCGAGCGGACGGACGTGCAGAACATCGACCTGATGAACCTCGCCGGCTTCTGCCGCAACTGCCTGTCGCGCTGGTTCCGCGAGGGCGCCGCCGAACGGGGCATGACGATCCCCGACCCGGAGGCGCGGGAGTTCGTCTATGGCATGCCCTACAAGGAATGGCAGGCGAAATACCAGACCGAGGCCACGCCGGCGCAGGCGGCGGCCTTCGTCAAGCCGGAACACTGACCGCGGCGGCCGTCAGTACACGCCGGGCAGCAGCCGCCAGCGGACCCGCGCCGCATAGGCAGCGTAGCCCGGCAGGCCGCCGGCCAGGAACCGTTCCTCCTCGACCAGCCGCCAGTTGACCACGGCGGCGAGCGGAATCAGCGGCAGCAATCCCCAGGCCGAGCCGAGGGCGAGCGGGAAGCCGGCCAGCATCACCAGCGCCGCGGCGTACATCGGGTGACGGACGCGGGCATACGGGCCGGTGTCCACCACACGCTGCCCGGCTTCCACCTGGATGGTCGCCGCGGCGTGGCTGTTGGCACGGAACACGGCGCCGACGCCCGCCACCCCCGCGACCACCAGCGCATCCCCCGCCAGCGCCGCCCAGGCCGGCAGCATCGGCCCGCCCGCGCGGCGGACGGCGGCCGGCACGACCAGCAGCGCGACGAAGAAGACGGACGCGCAGGCCATGATGATTTTCTGCCGCGGCGCCGTCTCGGCCCGCATGCCACCCTTCATGCGCCGCCGCACCAGCGCTGGATCGCGCTTCAGCGCCTGTGCGGTGAGGCCTGCCGTGACCGCGCCATAGACGGCGAGGAACACCCAGGCCTGCCAGTAATCGGTCGTGCCGGCGGCGACGAACACGGCCAGCGCCATGAGCACAAGGGTCACCGCGAGGCCCCGGTAGGCGCGGACTGCGAGGGTCGCCATGGCCCACCCTAGTCCGCCGCCGGCGCTCGGGCGACTCGGGGCCGGCGGGGCAGGCTGGTGCGGCAGTCTGGCGGGACAGTCTGGCGGGACAGGCGGGCGATTGACCGGGAGCCGGGGCCGCCCTATCCCCGCCCGCTCATCGACGGAGGGGTCGGCACATGGCGCTCGATGCGACGGACAAGGACGGACCGGCGAGCAAGGCGGGCGGCGTCGCCGCCGACCGGCTGCGCTCCATCGTCGAACGCATCGAGCGGCTGGAGGAGGAGCGCAAGGCGCTGTCCAGCGACATCAAGGACATCTACGCCGAAGCGAAGTCCGCCGGGTTCGACGTCAAGGTGCTGCGCACCCTGATCCGCCTGCGCAAGCAGGAAGCGGCCGAGATCGAGGAACAGGAGACGCTGCTCGACGTCTATCGCCGCGCGCTCGGGATGTAGCCGCGCCCCGGCTGTGCCCCGGCGGCGACGCCGGGGCAACGCAATGCGGGAGGGGCGCCGGTGCCTAGCCGCCGCCGTCGCGTGCGATCGCCGCGATGATCATCGCCTTGGCCTCGTCGGCGTCGCCCCAGCCGGTGATCTTGACCCATTTGCCGGGTTCCAGATCCTTGTAGTGCTCGAAGAAGTGCTGGATCTGCTCGCGGGTGATCAGCGGGATGTCGGTGTAGTTGGCGACATGCAGATACCGCTTGGTCAGCTTCGGTGACGGCACGGCGATGATCTTCTCGTCCTCTCCGGCCTCGTCCTGCATGCGCAGCACGCCCACCGGGCGGACGTTGATGACCGCGCCCGGCACGATCGGGCGGGTATTGGCCACCAGCACGTCGATCGGGTCGCCGTCGTCGGACAGGGTGTGCGGCACGAAGCCGTAATTGCCGGGATAGCGCATCGGCGTGTGCAGGAAGCGGTCCACGACCAGGGTGCCGGCCGCCTTGTCGAGTTCGTATTTGATCGGCTCGCCGCCGATCGGCACTTCGATGATGACGTTCACGTCTTCCGGCGGGTTGTGGCCCACCGCGATCGCATCAATGCGCATGTCAGGTCCCTGCCAGGTGGCCCGGACCCCGATCGGGGGGCCCGGGCAGGTGGCAGACTAATGCACCGCCCCGGCCAGGATGGCCAGCAGCAGCAGGGCGACGATGTTGGTGATCTTGATCATCGGGTTGACCGCCGGGCCGGCGGTGTCCTTGTAGGGGTCCCCCACCGTGTCACCGGTCACGGCGGCGCGGTGCGCCTCCGAACCCTTGCCGCCGTGATGCCCTTCCTCGATGTACTTCTTGGCATTGTCCCACGCCCCGCCGCCCGACGTCATCGAGATGGCGACGAACAGGCCCGTGACGATCGTGCCGAGCAGCATGGCGCCGAGGGCGCTGAAGGCCGCCCCCTGGCCGGCGACCGACCGCACGACGAAGTACAGCACCACCGGCGCCAGCACCGGCAGCAGCGACGGCACGATCATCTCGCGGATCGCCGCCTTGGTCAGCAGATCGACCGCGCGGCCGTATTCGGGCTTGGCGGTGCCTTCCATGATGCCGGGGATCTCGCGGAACTGACGCCGCACCTCGATCACCACCGATCCGGCGGCGCGGCCCACGGCGGTCATGCCCATGGAGCCGAACAGATAGGGCAGCAGGCCGCCGATGAAGAGCCCGATCACGACGAACGGGTTCTGCAGCTGGAAGTCCACCTGCAGGTCGGGGAAGTAGTGCTGCAGGTCCTGGGTGTAGGCGGCGAACAGCACCACCGACGCGAGACCGGCGGAGCCGATCGCATAGCCCTTGGTCACCGCCTTGGTGGTGTTGCCGACGGCATCCAGCGCGTCCGTCGTCACCCGCACCTCCTTCGGCAGGTCCGCCATCTCCGCGATGCCGCCGGCGTTGTCCGTGACCGGGCCATAGGCGTCGAGCGCCACGATCATGCCGGCGAGCGCCAGCATGGTGGTCGCCGCGATGGCGATGCCGAACAGGCCGGCCAGCATGAAGGCCAGCACGATGCCGATCGCGATGACGATCACCGGCCCGGCGGTGCTTTCCATCGACACCGCGAGGCCCTGGATGACGTTGGTGCCGTGGCCCGTCGTCGAGGACTGCGCGATGCTGCGCACCGGCCGGTATTCGGTGGAGGTGTAGTATTCGGTGATCACCACGATCAGCCCGGTGACGCCGAGGCCCACCAGCGCGCACAGGAACAGGTGCCAGCCGGTGATGGTGGCGCCGTCGGTCAGCTCCAGCGGCACCCGGTAGCCGGCGCAGATGCCGACCACGAGGGCGATGCCCACCACCGACAGCGCGCCGGTGACCAGCAGACCCTTATACAGAGCGCCCATGATGTTGTTGCTGGCGCCGAGCTTGACGAAATAGGTGCCGACGATCGACGTCAGGATGCACACCCCGCCGATGCCGAGCGGCAGCATCAGCAGCCAGTCGCGGGCATGGCCGGTGAACAGGATCGCGCCGAGCAGCATGGTCGCGACGATCGTCACCACATAGGTCTCGAACAGATCGGCGGCCATGCCGGCGCAGTCGCCGACGTTGTCGCCCACGTTGTCGGCGATCACGGCCGGATTGCGGGGGTCATCCTCGGGGATGCCGGCCTCGACCTTGCCCACGAGGTCGGCGCCCACGTCCGCGCCCTTGGTGAAGATGCCGCCGCCCAGGCGGGCGAAGATGGAGATCAGCGAGGCGCCGAACGACAGGGCGACCATCGCCTCCAGCACCGGACGCATGTCCGGCGTCGCCGGCATCACCATCCGCAGGATGCCGTAATAGATGGTCACGCCCAGCAGCCCGAGGCCCACGACCAGCAGCCCGGTGATCGCCCCCGACTTGAACGCGATGTCGAGCCCGGCGCCGAGGCCGGACATCGACGCCTGCGCCGTGCGGACATTGGCGCGGACCGACACGTTCATGCCCACATAGCCCGCCGCCCCGGACAGCACCGCGCCGATCAGGAAGCCGATCGCGACATGCACGCCGAGCGAGAAGCCGAGCAGGATCATGATGACCAGCCCGACCGCGCCGATGGTCGTGTACTGGCGGTTGAGATAGGCGCGCGCCCCCTCCTGCACCGCGCCGGCGATTTCCTGCATGCGGGCGGAGCCGGCATCGGCCGCCAGCACGCGCTGGGCTGTCTGGTAGCCATAGGCAAGTGCCAGTGCACCACAGAGGATGACCAGCAGGAAGGCGAGCACCATCGGGAGCATTCCTCGCTTGCTTCGGCCGGGGGCGACGGACGCGAGGGCCGCCGGACGGCCGGGGTTGTTGTTGCGCGGGCGGACGGACCGCCGCGGAGCCTACGGAAAATGCCCAAGGTTGCCCGGGCTGGCAAATGGCCGCCGCCCGGGCACGGTCCCGGCATGCGGCGCCCGGCACGGCTTGCGCGCGGACGGCAGGCGCGCGACATACGGGGCTGCGGCGGTCGCGCTGCGCCTGTAGCTCAACTGGTTAGAGCGGGCCGCTCATAACGGCTTGGTTGCGGGTTCGAGTCCTGCCGGGCGCAGACCCGCCTTTCGACCTCCCACCCGATCCGCCGCTCAGGGGAAGCAGATGCCCAGCTATCAGTATGTCTATGTGATGAAGGACCTGACGAAGAACTATCCGGGTGGCCGGGAAGTCTTCAAGGGCATCACCCTCTCGTTCCTCCCCGGCGTGAAGATCGGCGTGCTCGGCGTCAACGGCGCCGGCAAGTCCACGCTGCTGAAGATCATGGCCGGCATCGAAAAGGAATACGGCGGCGAGGCCTGGGCCGCCGAGGGGGTGCGGGTCGGCTATCTCGAACAGGAGCCCAAGCTCGATCCCACCAAGACCGTGGGCGAGAACGTCGAGGAGGCGTTCGGCCCGCTGAAGGCGGCGCTCGACCGGTTCAACGCGATCTCGATGGAGTTCGCCGAGCCGATGGACGACGACCGGATGAACGCCCTGCTCGCCGAACAGGCGGAGCTGCAGAGCCGGATCGACGCCGAGGACGGCTGGGAGCTGGACCGCCGGGTGGAGATCGCCCTCGACGCCCTGCGCTGCCCGCCGGCGGAGGCGCAGGTCACGTCCCTGTCCGGCGGCGAGCGGCGGCGCGTCGCGCTGTGCCGGCTGCTGCTGGAGCGGCCGGACATCCTGCTGCTGGACGAGCCGACCAACCATCTCGACGCCGAAAGCGTCGCCTGGCTGGAAAAGACGCTGCGCAACTATCAGGGCACCGTCATGGTCGTCACCCACGACCGCTACTTCCTCGACAACGTCACCAACTGGATTCTCGAACTCGAGCGCGGGCGGGGCTATCCGTTCGAGGGCAACTACTCGTCCTGGCTGACGCAGAAGCGCAAGCGGCTACAGCAGGAGGAAAAGGAGGAAAGCGCGCGGCAGCGGGCACTGGCGGCCGAGCAGGAATGGATCGGCTCCTCCCCCCGTGCCCGACAGGCCAAGAATCAGGCGCGCATCAAGCGCTACGAGGAGTTGCTGGCCAAGTCGCAGGAGCAGGCGGGCGGCGTCGCCGACATCGTCATCACCCCCGGCCCGCGCCTGGGCGGCACGGTGATCGAGGCGGAGGGGCTGCGCAAAGGCTATGGCAACCGGCTGCTGATCGACGACCTGAGCTTCAAGCTGCCGCCGGGCGGGATCGTGGGCGTGGTCGGACCGAACGGCGCCGGCAAGACGACGCTGTTCCGCATGATCACCGGACAGGAGCAGCCCGACGCCGGCACGCTGCGCGTGGGCGAGACCGTCAAGCTCGGCTATGTCGACCAGAGCCGCGACAGCCTCGATGCCGACAAGACGGTGTGGCAGGAAATCTCCGGCGGCACCGACGTGATCTATCTCGGCAAGCGCGCGGTGCAGAGCCGGGCCTATGTGGGCGCCTTCAACTTCAAGGGCAGCGACCAGCAGAAGAAGGTCGGCATCCTGTCGGGCGGCGAGCGCAACCGCGTCCACCTCGCGAAGATGCTGAAGGAGGAACACAACGTCCTCCTGCTCGACGAGCCGACCAACGATCTCGACGTGGACACGCTGCGGGCGCTCGAGGAGGCGCTGGCCGAGTTCGCCGGCTGCGCCGTCATCATCAGCCACGACCGCTGGTTCCTCGACCGGCTGGCGACCCACATCCTGGCCTTCGAGGGCGACAGCCACGTCGAATGGTTCCAGGGCAACTTCCAGGCCTATGAGGAGGACAAGCGCCGCCGCCTCGGCGACGCGGCGGTGGAGCCGCACCGGATCAA
>NZ_BANB01000640.1 GCF_000964365.1 Acidisphaera rubrifaciens HS-AP3
GATCGTTCCGGGCCCTTCGCAGACGCGTACGCCCAGGAGCAGCTCCAACGGACGGCCCGGCCCCACGAAGCGCGCGGTCCGCGCGCGCGCGACGACCAAGCCCCTGTCACCAACGTGTCATCCAACCGGCGTTCGGTTACTCTAGAACCCAACTCACTCGGACGGGAATCAGAGGGGAACCCATGCGTCTAGTAGCGACCGTGCTGACGGGATTGCTGACGTTCGGCGCAACTGCGTCGGCGGTATCGGCAGCCACGCAAATTACCGGAGCGGGTTCGACCTTCGATTACCCGCTCTTTTCGAAGGCATTTTATATCTACAGCGAATCCCATTCCGACGTGACCGTGAATTACCAGTCCATCGGCAGCGGCGGCGGGATCCAGCAGTTCACGGCAAAGACCGTGGATTTCGGTGCCAGCGACGTACCGATGGACGCCAAGGAGCTGGCGAGAGCCAAGGACCCGGTCCTTCAAATCCCGATCACGCTGGGCGGCGAGGGCATTGCTTACAACTTGCCGGGCATCGCCAAGGGGCTACACCTGTCGCGCGAAGTCGTGGCAGACATCTATCTCGGCAAGATAGGCAAGTGGGACGATCCGGCGATCGTCACCCTGAATCCGGGGATGAAACTCCCGTCGATGCCGATCACCGTCGTGCACCGTTCGGACGGCTCCGGGACCACGTATATCTTCACTGATTTTCTGAGCAGCGTTTCTCCCGCCTGGAAGCAGAAAGTCGGTGCCGGGAAGAGCGTGAGTTGGCCAGCATCGAGCAGCGTCGGCGGCAAGGGAAATGAAGGCGTGGCGGGCTTGGTACGCCAGACGCCGGGCGCGATCGGCTATGTCGAGCTCGCGTATCTGCTCCAGAACGACATGACCTATGCGCTTCTCCAGAACAAGGCCGGCAGCTATCTCTATCCCGATATCGCGACCGTCGCCGCTGCCGCCGCGACCAAGCCCGACGTGAGTTCGACGGATTTTTCAATCGTCGATACGTCGTGCAAGGACTGCTATCCGATCAGCGGATATTCGTGGGCGCTCGTCTACAAGAAGCCGTCCGACCCTCATCGAGGCGCGCTGGTGAAGCAGGTCATGGAGTGGATGGCGACGACGGGGCAGCCAATCGCCAAAACGATTGGTTACGTGCCTCTTCCGGAAAACGTCCAGAAGCGCGCCGCAGCCATCCTAGAGCAGATGGAAGTGAAGTAGCTTCAGCCGCAGTGGTCGTCCCGGCACCAGGATGTGCAGCCAGATCATGTCCCCATCAACGGACTTCGCCGGCGCGGCCGGGATGACCACTCCTACACGGCGGCATAAGAAGCCGGACTGGCTGGCATCAAAGATATTCACGGTTGCCCTCTACGGGTCCTGCGTCGTTTTTCTGCTGCTGATCGCAGGCCTCGTGGAGGAATTGGTTCGCGGGTCGATGCTCTCACTCCGAACGTTCGGCCTGGGGTTTCTCTGGAGCAGCGAATGGAATCCCGTTACCAGTCAGTTCGGGGCGCTGCCGTTTATTTACGGTACGGTCGTTAGCTCGGCGGTCGCGCTTCTGCTGGCGGCCTTCAGCGGCGTGCTGGCCGGCATATACCTCGCCGAATTCGCACCCAGGCGCGTGGCTACGGGCCTGGCGCTGCTGATCGAGCTGCTGGCCGCGGTGCCCAGCGTCGTCTATGGCTTGTGGGGCCTTTTCGTGCTCGCGCCGTTCGTGACGAACTGGCTTGGCCCGTTGCTGCAGGCAACGTTGGGCTTCCTGCCGATATTCCAGGGAAACATATTCGGCGTGAATATGCTCCTGGCGGGGCTCATCCTCGCCCTGATGATCGTGCCCACGATCGTGGTCGTCACCCGGGATCTCATTCTCGCGATGCCGATGCGTTACCGCGAGGCATCAATCGCGCTCGGCGCCACGCGGTGGGAGGCCGTATCGAAAGTCATCCTTCCCGCGCTGCGGCCCGGAATCTTCGGCGCATGCATGCTTGCGCTTGGACGGGCACTCGGAGAGACCATCGCAACGACGATGGTGATCGGTAACCGTCCCGCGATATCGGTCTCGCTCTTCGCACCCGGCTATACGATGGCGAGCGTCATCGCGAACGAGTTTACGGAAGCAACGACCAATATCTACTTAAGCGCCCTGGTCGAACTCGGTCTTCTCCTGCTGGTGATAAGCGTCATCGTCAATGGCGCCGGGCGTCTCTTGCTGCGTCTCCTCCAGCGCTCCGCGTAGGGCAAAGCCATGGCAACCGCACTTTTCAAATCGTCACGGCGTGCCAAAGGACTATTGTGGACAGCGGGCGCCGCCCTGTGTGCCGGCGGCACGGCCGTCATTCTCTTGCTGATCATGGGTTACGTCGTGGTGCAGGGAATTGGCGCGCTCTCCTGGTCCTTCATCACGCATCTGCCGCATCCCATCGGCATCCCGGACGGAGGGGTGGCGAACGGAATCGTCGGCACCCTGATCATTGTCGGCATCGCCGCCGTCATTGCCTTTCCGATCGGTATTCTGCTGGGCATCTATGTCGGTGTGTATGGCCATCGACACACGGCAAACGCGATCCGATTTTGCGCGGATGTGCTGGCCAGCGTTCCCAGCATCACGATCGGCGTGTTCGCCTATGCCCTGCTGGTTGCGCCATTCAAGCATTTCTCTGCCATGTCGGCCTCATTCGCCTTTGCCATCCTCATGGTGCCGCTGATCGTGCGGACCACGGAAGGCGCCATCCGCATGGTGCCGATCGAAATGCGCGAGGCGGCGGTTGCCCTTGGCGCGACTGACTTCCAGGCCATGGCGCGATGCACCCTCATCGCCGCGCGCCCGGGTATCGTGACGGGGTTGCTTCTGGCGCTGGCGCGCGTCACGGGGGAGACGGCGCCACTCCTGTTCACGGCGTTCGGGAGCCAGTTCTGGGAACTGAATCCGAATAACCCGATGGCCGAACTGTCGCTGCAGATCTTTACGTACGCGATCTCGCCCTATCGCGAATGGCACGAGCAGGCCTGGGGCGGGGCGCTGATCCTCATACTTGCCGTGTTTGTCCTCAGCCTGGCGGCACGCCTCGCTCTTCGCCGCCAGCCATCCGCGAACGCCTGAGTATCGGGCGCCGCCAACTCCGGTATTTCCGGAGGCGTTCGGGAACGCGTCGGGACGGTGTTGGACTGCGTTGATTGGCGGTGCCATGGCAGACAATCGCGCAGCCCGCGACGTGTGCGCCGCTGCCTCTCGCGCATTTCCTGTGAAGAAACCTTGATTATCTATAGTTGACGTTCCTCCCGCGGCCCTGCTACCTGTTTCGCCTGTTCAAGGGCGCTGGCGTCTGGGGGCGCGGGTCATGTGCGGGATTGCCGGGCTGTTCCTGAAGTCGCCGGCGCTGGAGGGCTCGCTCGGCGCGCTGCTCGCGGGGATGCTCGACGTTCTGGCGGGGCGCGGGCCGGACAGCACCGGGTTTGCCATCTATGGCGACGAGGCGGCGGCGCCGGGGATGGCGGCAGGCGACGCGCGCGTGCGACTGACTTTGCGCGGTCTCGCGGGCGCGGACGCGCCGGGGCTGACGCGCGCCGTCGCGGCGGGGCTGGAGGGCGGCGATGCCGACCTCGTGCTGCGCGACGACCATGCGGTCCTGCTGGTGCCCGAGGCGCAGGAGGCGGCGGCGCGGGCGCTGATCGCGCGGGTGGCACCCTCGGCGCGGGTCGTCGCGTCCGGGCGGCGCATCGAACTCTACAAGGGCGTGGGCCTGCCGGCCGAGGTCGCGACGCGCTTCGACCTGGCGGCGATGCGCGGCACGCACGCGATCGGGCACACGCGGATGGCGACCGAATCCGCGGTGACGGTGGCGGCCGCGCATCCGTTTTCGACCGGACCGGACCAGTGCCTCGTGCACAACGGCTCGCTGTCGAACCACAACGCGCTGCGCCGGACGCTTCGGCGCGAGGGGCTCGCGTTCGAGACGGAGAACGATACCGAGGTCGCGGCCGGCTACCTGACATGGCGGATGCGCCAGGGCATGACGCTGGAAGCGGCGCTGGCGGCGGCGCTCGATGATCTCGACGGGTTCTACACGTTCGTCGTCGCGACGCGCACCGGCTTCGGCGTGCTGCGCGATCCGATCGCGTGCAAGCCGGCGGTGATGGCGGAGACGGGCGATTATGTCGCCTTCGCGTCCGAGTACCGCGCGTTGGCGGGGCTGCCGGGGATCGAGGCGGCACGGCTGTTCGAGCCGGACGCGGCGCGCGTCTATGTGTGGGAACGCGCGGCGTGACGGCGGCGACGGTGATCGACCTCGACGTGGCGACGGTGCGCGACCTCAACGCGCGGCTGCAGGCGCTGGGCCGCGACAGCAATCTCGGGCCGGTGCATGTCCGCCACCCGCGCGGGCGGCACGCGCTCGCCGTCGGCGTGAGCGCGCCGGTGGACATCCTGCTCGACGGGCCGGTCGGGTACTATGCAGGCGGGATGAACGACGGGGCGCGCATCGTCATCGACGGCAACGCCGCGACGGGTGTCGCCGAGAACATGATGGCGGGCCTCGTGCGGGTGCGCGGCGACGCCAGCCAGTCTGCGGGCGCGACGGCGCATGGCGGGCTGCTGGTGATCGAGGGCAATGCCGGCGCGCGCTGCGGCATCTCGCTGAAGGGCGCGGACATCGTCGTGGGTGGGTCGGTCGGGCACATGAGCGCGTTCATGGCGCAGTCTGGCACCCTCGTCGTGTGCGGCGACGCGGGCGAGGCGTTAGGCGACAGCCTGTACGAGGCGCGGCTGTTCGTGCGCGGCGCGGTGCGCAGCCTCGGCGCGGATTGCGAGGAGAAGCCGATGGGCGCGGCGGAACGCGCGCTGGTGGCCGCACTCCTCGACCGCGCGGGAATGGCCGCGATCGACGCCGCGTCGTTCCGCTGCTTCGGCTCGGCGCGGCGGCTGTATCACTTCCATGTCGACAACGCCCAGGCCTATTGAGGCGCCGATGCCAGCCGACACGCCCCGCACGCCGCCGCGCGTCTCCGCCACCTTCGACCGCGCGACCATCGCCGAGATCCAGCGCGCGGCGGCGACCGGTATCTATGACATACGCGGCGGCGGGGCGAAGCGTCGCCTGCCGCATTTCGACGACCTGCTGTTCCTCGGCGCGTCGATGTCGCGCTATCCGCTGGAAGGCTATCGCGAGCGGTGCGGGACGGACGTCGTGCTCGGCACGCGCCACGCCAAGACGCCGATCGAGATCAGGATCCCGATCACCATCGCCGGCATGAGTTTCGGCGCGCTGTCGGGCAACGCCAAGGAGGCGCTGGGGCGCGGCGCGACCATCGCCGGCACGTCCACCACCACCGGCGACGGGGGCATGACGGAGGAGGAGCGCGGGCATTCGCGCTCGCTGATCTATCAGTACCTCCCGTCGCGCTACGGCATGAACCTGCGCGACCTGCGGCGGTGCGACGCGATCGAGATCGTGATCGGCCAGGGTGCGAAGCCGGGCGGCGGCGGCATGCTGCTCGGCCAGAAGATCACCGACCGCGTGGCCGCGATGCGCGACCTGCCGCCGGGGATCGATCAACGCTCCGCGTGCCGCCATCCCGACTGGACGGGGCCGGACGACCTGGAGATCAAGATCGAGGAACTGCGCGAGCTGACCGGCTGGGAGAAGCCGATCTTCGTCAAGATCGGTGCGAGCCGGCCGTATTACGACGTGGCGCTGGCGGTGAAGGCGGGCGCGGATGTCGTCGTGCTCGACGGCATGCAGGGCGGCACGGCGGCGACGCAGGAGGTGTTCATCGAGCATGTCGGCCTGCCGACGCTCGCGGCCATACGCCCCGCCGTGCGCGCGCTGCAGGAGCTCGGCATGCATCGCCGCGTGCAGCTGGTCGTCTCGGGCGGCATACGCAGCGGCGCGGATGTCGCCAAGGCGCTGGCGCTGGGGGCAGATGCGGTGTCGATCGGCACGGCGGCGCTGATCGCGCTCGGTGACAACGCGCCGGCGCTGGAGGCGGAGTATCAGGCGCTCGGCACCACCGCCGGCGCCTATGACGACTGGCACGAGGGGCGCGATCCGGCGGGCATCACGACGCAGGACCCGGCGCTGGCGGCGCGGCTCGATCCGGTGCTGGGCGGGCGCCGGCTCGCCAACTATCTCGCGGTGATGACGATGGAGGCGCAGGCGATCGCGCGCGCCTGCGGCAAGAGCCATCTGCACAACCTGGAGCCCGAGGACATGGTCGCCCTGACCATGGAGGCGGCGGCGATGACGCAACTGCCGCTTGCCGGCACCGACTGGTATCCCGGCAAGGCGCCGGGCTGAGACGCGTCGACCGGATCACACCGCACCGCGCCCTTCCATCAGACAGCAGAACGAGGCGGACATGAGTGCCACGACGGCAGACCCTGGCCAGACCGATCTGGCCGCCATCGCCGCCGATCGCGGCATCCGCTATTTCCTGATCTCCTACACCGACCTGTTCGGCCACCAGCGCGCGAAGCTCGTGCCGGCGCAGGCGATCGCGGAGATGCAGGCGAACGGCGCGGGGTTCGCCGGCTTCGCCAGCTGGCTCGACATGACGCCGGCCGATCCCGACATGCTCGCCGTGCCCGATCCGTCGAGCCTCGTGCAGCTGCCGTGGCGGCGCGAGGTCGGATGGCTCGCCTCCGACCTCTATATGGCGGGCACGCTCGTCGAACAGGGGCCGCGCAACACGCTCAAGCGCGTGATCGGACAGGCCGCGACGCTCGGCTACACCCTCAAGACGGGCGTGGAGTGCGAGTTCTTCCTGATCACGCCGGAGGGCGAGGCGATCGCGGACGCGGCCGATACGGCGTCCAAGCCCTGCTACGATCAGGCCGCGCTGATGCGCCGCTATGACGTAATCACCGAGATCTGCGACGCGATGCTGGAACTCGGCTGGGGCGCCTATCAGAACGACCACGAGGACGCCAACGGCCAGTTCGAGATGAACTGGCAGTATGACGACGCGCTCGTCACCGCCGACCGGCATGCCTTCTTCAAGTTCATGGCGCGCTCGATCGCGGAGCGACACGGCCTGCGCGCGACGTTCATGCCCAAGCCGTTTCCGACGCTGACCGGCAACGGCTGCCACGCGCATGTCTCGCTCTGGCAGGACGGGCGCAACGCCTTCGCCGATCCGGCGGGCGAGCTTGGCGTGTCGTCGGTCGGCTATCACTTCCTCGGCGGCATCGTCGCGCATGCCGAGGCGCTGTGCGCGCTGCTCGCGCCGACGGTGAATTCGTACAAGCGGCTGAACGCGCAGCCGACGCAGTCGGGCGCCACGTGGTCGCCCAATTCGATCACCTACACCGGCAACAACCGCACGCACATGATCCGCATCCCCGACGCCGGCCGGTTCGAGCTGCGGCTGGCCGACGGCGCGGCCAATCCGTATCTGTTGCAGGCGGGCGTGCTGGCGGCCGGGTTGGACGGCATCGCGGCGGCGCGGGATCCGGGCCCGCGGCTCGACATCGACATGTACAACGAGGGCCATCGCGTCAGCGACGTGCGCCGGCTGCCGCTCAACCTGCTGGACGCGGTGCGGGCGTTCGAGGGATCGGAGCTGCTGCGCGACCGTCTCGGCGCCAGCTTCACGCGCGCCTATGCGCGGCTCAAGCATCAGGAATGGACCGACTACACGAACCACCTGACGCAGTGGGAACGCGACACCACGCTGAATTGCTGAACGCGTGACAGCGCGGGGCGCGCGGGCCTAGGCTTCCGGGGCGCGCGATGATGCGCGCGGGGACGGGACGCGCGATGGCAAAGGGCAGCGCGACGCGGGACACGGGCGGCGTCGCGGCGGCCGACGACTTGGCCACCGGGTCGGGCGCGTCGGTGGCGGACGGGCACACGCTCGAACAGGCGCTCGGCATGCAGGTGCGGGCGCTGCGCCGCCGCGCCGACCTGACCGTCGCGGAGCTAGCCGGGGAGGCCGGGATCTCCACCGGCATGCTGTCGAAGATCGAGAACGGGCAGATCTCGCCCTCGCTCGCGACGCTGCAATCGCTGTCCAAGGCGCTCAACGTGCCGATCACGCAGCTCTTCGCGACGTTCGAGGAGCGGCGGGACTGTTCGTTCGTGCGCGACGGACAGGGCGTCATCATCGAGCGGCGCGGCACCAAGGTGGGGCATCGCTACAGCCTGCTCGGCCACGGACTCGGCGGGCCGGTGGTCGTCGAGCCGTACCTGATCACCCTGCACGACGAGGCGCAGCCCTACACGGGCTTCCACCATGCCGGCACGGAGTTCATCTACATGCTGACCGGCGAGGTCGTGTACCGCCACGGTGACCAGACCTACCATCTGCGGCCCGGCGATGCGCTTATGTTCGACTCCGCCGCGCTGCACGGGCCGGAGCGGCTGATCACCAAGCCGATGACCTATCTGTCGATCATCGTCTATCCGCGCGAGGGCTGACGCGGACGCGGACGCGGACGCAAACGCCGGCGGCGGTTTATCTTCAGGCAAGTTTGGTTCCCACGGATTGACGCGGCCGGGCGCCCTGCCTTATCCGTGATGACAACCCACGTTGCGGGCCGGAGACGCCGATGCTGCCGATCGACACCATCGAGAGCGACGCGGGCGAGAGCGACACGCCGCTGCCGCCGCGGGCGGACGTAGTGGTGATCGGCGGCGGCGTGATCGGCGTCTGCACGGCGCTGTCGCTGGCGGAGAAATCGCTGTCCGTCGTGCTGTGCGAAAAGGGCGTGATCGCGGGCGAGCAATCCAGCCGCAACTGGGGCTGGTGCCGCACCATGGGGCGCGATCCGGGAGAGATCCCGCTCGCGCTCGAAAGCCTGCGCCTGTGGCGCGGCATGAACGCGCGCGTGGGCGCGGAGACGGGATTTCGCGCGGCCGGCACGATGTATGTGTGCGACGACGCGCGCGCGCTCGCCAAGCAGGAGGCGTGGCTCGATCACGCGCGGCAATACCAGATCGAGGCGCGCATGCTCGGCCCCGACGCGGTGGCGGAGGCGCTGCCCGGCGCGCGGCGGCGTTTCGCCGGCGGCATCCACACCCCGACCGACGGGCGCGCCGAGCCGTTCCAGGCGGTGCCCGCGATCGCCCGCGCCGCACAGGCGGCGGGGGTTGCGATCCTGGAGCACTGCGCCGTGCGCGGGATCGAGCGCACGGCCGGGCGCGTCGGCACGGTGGTGACGGAGCGCGGGCGGATCGATTGCGGTGCCGCGGTGCTGGCGGGCGGCGCGTGGTCGCGGCTGTTCTGCGGCAACGCGGGTATCGTGCTGCCGCAGCTCAAGGTGCTGGGATCGGTGCTGCGCACGACGCCGCTCGACGGGCCGACCGAGGGCGCGGTGGGCGGCAGCGACTTTGCGTTCCGCAAGCGCCTCGACGGCGGCTATACCGTCGCGCGGCGCAACGCCAACGTGGCCGACATCGTGCCAGACAGTTTCCGTTTCCTGCGCGACTTCGCGCCCTCGATCCCGACGAGCTGGCACGAGCTGCGCTTTCGCATCGGGGCGGCGTTCGTGCGCGAGTGGCGGGTGCGCAGGCGGTGGTCGCTGGACGAGGCGAGCCCGTTCGAGGAGGTGCGCGTCCTCGACCCCGCGCCGACGCGACGGCTGCTGGACGAGGTGTGGGGCACGCTCGCCCGCGACTTCCCGGCGTTCGCGCAGGCGCGGGTGGCGCAAAGCTGGGGCGGCCTGATCGACGTAACGCCCGACGCGGTGCCGGTGATCTCCGGCATCGACGCGCTGCCGGGGTTCTATGTCGCGACGGGGTTTTCCGGGCACGGCTTCGGCATCGGACCGGGCGCGGGGCGGCTGATGGCGGATATCGTCGCGGGGGATGCGCCGGTCGTTGATCCGGGGCCGTTCAGGTATAGGCGGTTCGCGAGCACGCGGGCCGCGTAGGGTGGGCTTCAGCCCACCGTGGTTTGGAGTTGGGTCGGTGGTGGCGGTGGGCTTGTGACGGTGGGCTGAAGCCCACCCTACTCCGCTACTCGCTAGTCCCGCCAGCGACTGCTATCGTCACGGATGGACGCTTGTAGCCCTACTGTCCAGGTCCACAGATTAGACCGCTCAACTAGTAGAGGTCGTTTCGTTATGAAGTTTACTTTAGAGTTTTTCTGGATCAGACCAGATGGAGAAAATGAACCTCTCTTCAAGCCTCTGACCCTTGATTTCGAAAGCGTCGAAGAGGCTCGTCGGATCTTTCTCGCGGTAACCAATCAACCGAATATTCCTGCACATTCAATAACCTTAAAATCAGAGGATTGTTCTATTTCCGAGCGCTGGTTCCAAATCGACGGGAAGTGGGGCAGAACGTAAAACTAGCGTCCTTGCTTCAGGATGTTTGCCTGAGTAGGTTCCGCTTGTCCTCGCACCTGCGTTAAGGGTGCGAGTTATTACGATACCCTGGCCACTCCACCGGAACCCCCCATGCCCGACACCTACCCCACCCTCCGCCTCGACCGCCCGCACCCTGACGTGCTCCGCGTCACGCTCGACCGGCCCGACGCACGCAATGCGCTGAACACGCAGATGGGCCACGATCTGCTGCACGTCTTCGACGGGCTGGCGGCGGATCCGGAGCATTGCCGGGCGGTGGTGCTGACCGGCGCGGGGGACCGGGCGTTCTGCGCGGGGGGCGACCTCAAGCAGCGGCTTGGCATGACGGATGCGCAGTGGCAGGCGCAGCATCTGGTGTTCGAGCGGATGGCGCGCGCGCTGATCGACTGTCCGGTGCCGGTCGTCGGCGCCGTCAACGGGGCGGCGTATGGCGGCGGGTGCGAGATCGCGCTGGCGTGCGACTTCATCTATGCGGCGCGCACCGCCCGCTTCGCGCTGCCGGAGGTCACGCTCGGCATCATGCCGGGCGCGGGCGGGACGCAGACGCTCGCGCGCGCGGTGGGCGAGCGGCGGGCGAAGGAATTGCTCCTCAGCGGCCGGCCCTGGACGGCGGAGGAGGCGGCGGCGTGGGGCATGGTCAACCGCGTGTGCGAGCCCGACGCGCTGGCCGACGCCGCGCTGGAAATCGCCGTGACGATCGCCGCCAACGCGCCGATCTCCATCCGCCAGGCCAAGCGCGCGATCCATCACGGCCTGTCGCTCAGCCTCGCGGACGGGATGCTGTTCGAGATCGAGGCCTATAACCGCATGGTCCCGACCGAGGACCGGCGCGAGGGCGTGGCGGCGTTCAACGAAAAACGCCGCCCCGTGTTCAAGGGACGCTAGCCCCCCTCGGGCCGATACTCCTCGTCGAGGAAGGCGCGGATCGCGTCGTAGGCCTGTCCCCGGTTGCGTTCCAGCAGCACCATGTGCGTGCCCGCGCCGATCTCCACCCAGCGGCGATAGGGCGCGCCGGTCAGCCGCGCGAACAGGGCGGAAGTGCGGTCGAGCGTCACGTCCGCGTCCCATTCGGCATGGACCAGCAGCACCGGCGCGCGGATCGCGGACGGGTCGTAGACGGGCCGGCCGGCCGTCCAGTATTCGCGCACGTCGAGCACCGCGCCCGCGGGGACGCGCAGGATGGGCGGGTCCTCGGCCGCGCCCTCGGGATCGTCGGCAAGCGTCGCCGTCGCCCATTGCTCGAACCAACCGTTCGGCAGCAGCGTCGCGCGCGCCTCCGGCGGCGCCGCGTCGAGCCAGCG
This sequence comes from Acidisphaera rubrifaciens HS-AP3, assembly GCF_000964365.1. Lineage (GTDB taxonomy): Bacteria > Pseudomonadota > Alphaproteobacteria > Acetobacterales > Acetobacteraceae > Acidisphaera > Acidisphaera rubrifaciens. The sequence goes on from NZ_BANB01000640.1 coordinate 11,598, forward strand.
CGCGCGCCCCGC
>NZ_BANB01000639.1 GCF_000964365.1 Acidisphaera rubrifaciens HS-AP3
GGCGGGCGGCGATCGCCGCGGCGATGAGCGACCTGCGTCCCGGCGACGTGCTCGCGGTCGCGGGCAAGGGCCATGAGCAGGGGCAGACGATCGGCAGCGTCACGCTTCCCTTCGACGACCGCACGGTGGTGCGCGCGCTGGCGGGGTTGGCATGACCCCGCTCTGGACCGCGGCCGCGCTCGTCGAGGCGACCGCCGGCGAGGCGTCGGCGCCCTTCGCCGCCACCGGCCTCTCGATCGACAGCCGGACGGTCGCGCAGGGCGACCTGTTCGTGGCGCTGGCGACGGCGACCGGCGACGGCCACGATCATGCCGCCGCGGCGCTCGCGGCGGGGGCCGCCGGGGTGATGCTTCACCGCGCCGTCGAGCTGCCGGACGGCGCGCCCGTCCTGCGCGTGGACGACACGCAGGCGGCGCTCACGCGGCTTGGCGCCTATGGACGCACCCGCTGCCGCGGCCGCATCGCCGCGATCACCGGCAGCGTCGGCAAGACGACCACCAAGGAAATGCTGCGGACGGCGCTGGCCGAGCAGGGCCCGACGCATGCCGCCGCCGCGTCCTACAACAACCATTGGGGCGTGCCTTTGACGCTCGCGCGCATGCCAGCCGATACGGCCTATGCGGTCTGCGAGATCGGCATGAACCATGCGGGCGAGATCGCCCCGCTCGCCCGCCTCGTCCGTCCGCACGTCGCGGTGATCACCGCGATCGAACGGGCGCATATCGGCCATCTCGGCAGCATCGAGGCGATCGCGGCGGAAAAGGCCTCGATCGCGGCGGGGCTGGTGCCGGGCGGGACGCTGATCCTGCCTGCCGACAGT
>NZ_BANB01000638.1 GCF_000964365.1 Acidisphaera rubrifaciens HS-AP3
AGGCTGCCGCCGTCCAGCACGACCTCCACCCGCCGCCCGGTCAGGCCGCGGCGGACGGCGTTGACCACGGCGGCGCAGGCGCCGGAGCCGCAGGCGAGCGTCAGCCCGGCGCCGCGCTCCCAGACGCGCAGGCGCAGGCGGTCCGGGCCGAGGACCTGCGCAAAGCCGATATTGGCGCGTTCGGGGAACAGCGCGTCATGCTCCAGCCCCGGGCCGATCGCCGGGATGTCGAGCGCGTCCAGGTCGGGGACGAAAAACGTCGCGTGCGGGTTGCCCATGCTCGCGGCGGCGGGCGGCGGCAGGTCGGGCCGCAGCGCCGGCAGGCGGAGCGTGTCGGTCTCGCGCGCCAGCGGGATGTCCCGCCAGCCGAGGCGGGGGGCGCCCATGTCCACCGAGACGGTGCCGTCCGGATGCAGCTCGGCCCCAAGCGCGCCACCTTCGGTTGCAATCGAGAGGTGCCGCGCCCCGCTCTCCGCGCCGAGCAGGGCGGCGACGCAGCGCGTGGCGTTGCCGCAGGTGGCGGACCGGCTGCCGTCCGGGTTCCAGATGCGCATGGCGGGGCCGGGCAGGACCTCGATCAGCTGGTCGAAGCCGATCCCCCGCCGCCGGTCGGCCAGGGCGCGCACCGCCTCCGGCCCGAGCGCCGGCGCGACGGCGGAGGCGTCCGCCCGGGCGTCGATCACGACGAAATCGTTGCCGCAGCCATGCATCTTGGTGAAGGGAATACGCATCGCGGCCTATATGGCGTGCCCGGCACCCGGTGTCGAACGGACCGCCTCTTGCCCCGGACCGGCCGGGCGACTATGACGCGCGCCTTGTCTGCGCGCCGGGCCTGTAGGGGCATGCCCGGCCGCGACCGTCTGCGCGCCGGCCGTCGCCGGACGACGCGGACCCTTCGACCAGGAGTAGCAAATGCCCAAGATGAAGACCAAGTCGTCGGTCAAGAAGCGGTTCAAGATCACCGCGACCGGCAAGGTGCTCGCCGGACCCGGCAAGAAGCGCCACAACCTCTATGCGCGCAGCCAGAAGGCCAAGCGCAGCAACCGCGGCAGCCAGACGCTGACCCATGCTGACGGGCTGACCGTCAAGCAGTGGGCGCCGTACGGCCTGTCGTAAGGAGAGCGCGCCATGGCACGCGTCAAGCGGGGCGTCACCAGTCACGCCCGGCACAAGAAGGTTCTCAAGGCGTCCAAGGGCTTCGTCGGGCGCTCGTCCACGAATTACCGGATCGCGCTGGAGCGGCTCGAGAAGTCGCTGCAGTACGCCTATCGCGACCGGCGGGTGAAGAAGCGGGAGTTCCGCGGCCTGTGGATCCAGCGCATCAACGCGGCGGTGCGCGAGCACGGGCTGACCTATAGCCGGTTCATCTTCGGCCTGCAGAAGGCCGGCATCGAGATGGACCGCAAGGTGCTGGCCGCCATCGCCTATGACGATGCGGCGAGCTTCGCCGAGATCGTGCGCAAGGTGCAGGCGGCCCTGGCCTGATCCCGGCCCCTTGCCGGACGACGAGTGAGCAAGGGCTGTCCGGCGCAGGGCAGCCCTTTTTCGTGCGCGGTGCGCGAGCGGATGGATCGATGAGCGACGACCTGGATGACCTGAAGGCCGAGACCGCGGCGGCGCTGGACGCGGCCGGCGACCTGCGCGCGTGGGACGCGGTGCGCGTGGGCGTGCTCGGCAAGTCCGGGCGGCTGACGGCGCTGCTGAAGGATCTCGGCCGCACCCCGGCGGAGGAACGCCGCGCGC
>NZ_BANB01000637.1 GCF_000964365.1 Acidisphaera rubrifaciens HS-AP3
CCGGGCGCGGGCGCCGACGCGCTCGCCGGCAGCCTGCCCGCCGTGCCGGCGCTGGTGTGCCTCGGCGGGATGGTGGCGCTGACGCTCGGGACGCTGTGGCAGAAGCGCATGGCGGCGGGGACCGACCTGCGCACCCATGCGACGGTGCAGTTCGCCGCCGCCCTGGTCGTCACCGCGCCGGTCGCGTGGCTGACCGAGCCCGGGCATGTCGATTTCGGCTGGCAGGTGGTGGCGGGCCTCGCCTGGGCGGTGCTCGGCCTGTCGGTCGGCGCGATCTCGCTGCTGCTGGCGCTGATCCGGCGCAGCGCCGTCGCGGGCGTGACGTCGCTGCTGTACCTGGTCCCGCCGGTCGCCGAGGTGATGGCCTTCGCCCTGTTCGGCGAGCGACTGGCGCCGGTGCAGCTGGCCGGCATGGCGCTGGCCGGGGCGGGCGTCGCGCTGGCAAGCCGGGGCTGAGACGGCTGGACTGCGGAAGAGGGCCGACCGGCGCGGCGCATGGTGGCGGCGCGCAAGTGCCTGCAATGGTTGCGCCGGGCGACCAGACGCGCAGCGGCGGCCCTGCGCTTCGCGCCCATCACGGCTTTATTTGCCCGCGCGACGGGATGCCGTGTTAAGTTCAAGCAGGGCTGAAATAAAACTGCCGAGACCGGGTCGGCCCCATGCTTCGCGGCGCATAACCGCCGGAGCATCCGCCGAAATCAATCGCATCAGGAGGCCAGTCATGGCCCGGCAACAACCGCTCGCTCTGGACCTAAATCTTGCCCTGGCGGTGATCGTTTCATCGAGTTCGCCGGTTCTTCTGCTCGATGACACGCTGACCATCATCGCGGCGAGTTCCTCATTCAGCCACGCATTCCAGATCGACCCGGCAAATGTCACGGGCGGCAGCCTGCTCACCCTCGGGCATGGGGAGTGGAACGTCCGCCAGCTCGTGTCGCTGCTGAAGGCGACCGCGGACGGTTATGCGGATATCCGCGCCTATGAAATGGACCTCATCCGCGAGGGGCAGCCGCCGCGGCGTCTGGTCATCAACGCGCAGAAGCTGGAGTACGGCGCCGGCAGCGCGGTCCGCCTGCTGCTGACGGTGTCGGACATCACCGAGGCCAGGATCGCCGAGGCGCTCAAGGCCACGATGCTGCGCGAGATGGAGGACATCCAGCGCGACAAGGCGACGCTGCTGCGCGAACTCCAGCACCGCGTCGCCAACAGCCTGCAGATCATCGCCAGCGTGCTGCTGCAAAGCGCCCGGCGGGTGCAGTCCGACGAGACCCGCAGCCATCTGCACGATGCGCATCAGCGGGTGATGTCGGTGGCCGCCGTGCAGCGACAGCTGGCCGCGTCCAGCACCGACGACGTCGTGCTGCGGCCGTATCTCGTCGACCTCTGCGCGAGTCTCGGCGCGTCGATGATCCGCGACCACACGCAGATATCGCTCGACGTCAGCGCGGACGGCACCGTCATCAGTGCCGACGTGTCGATCAGCCTCGGGCTGATCGTCACGGAGCTGGTGATCAACGCCCTCAAGCACGCCTTCCCCGATGACCGTCCGGGCCGGATCATGGTTGATTACCACGCCCATGGGCCCGACTGGACGCTGTCGGTGGCTGATGATGGGATCGGCATGACCCCGTCCACTGGCGCCGGCCAAAAGATCGGTCTGGGGACCAGCATCGTGGCCGCCCTCGCCCGGCAGCTGCACGCCACGGTCAACACGCGGGACACCAACCCCGGCACCGATGTTTCCATTGTCCACACGGATGCCGACGACGCGACGCCCTCGCCCGAGGGCATCGCCGCCTGAAGCAAGCCCGGCGCCGGCGCCGCGCCGCGATCCGGCTTATGTCCTGACCGGCAGGCCGCGCAGCTGCCGCGCCAGATCCTCGGCCATCGCCAGCCATGCCGCGCCCGCGCCCGGCGACGGCGCGGGTGGTGCGAAGGGCTCGGACAGCGCCCGCCGC
>NZ_BANB01000636.1 GCF_000964365.1 Acidisphaera rubrifaciens HS-AP3
GTCGTCCCCTTGCCATGCGCGCCGCCCTTGCCCCTGGCGGGCGGCGCGGTGCCGGGGGTCGTCGTGCCGGGCATGTAGCGGCTCATGTCGGGCGGCGGGGCGGCGGGCGGCACGGCGCCGTTCGTCTCCTGCTCCAGCTCCTGCAGCGTGGGCGCGGTCTCGACCCCGGTCGGCCAGACGTTGCCCGGCTCGGTCTGCAGGACACCGACCGGCACATCGGCGCCCATGACGCGCTTCATGTTCTCCGAGTTGCCGGCCGGCAGGTTCGGATTGGTGTCATAGGTGAACGTGTCGCCCAGGAAGTCACCGAAATCGGCGCACCCCGGCAGCAGCAGGATCAGCGCGACGGCGGGACCAACGACAACGGGGCCGATCAGGGCTTTGCGCCACATCCAGTTGAGGCTCCTGGCACCGGACGGCACGCGCCGGCACGTGTTGCAGTCGGGCGCGCCCACCGAAGACGACGGGGCGCGCCGACCTGAAAGAAACGAGCAGAGGCGAGACGAACAGGGCCGGACCGGATGGGCCGAACCGATGGCCGGACCAGGCACATGACCGCCACGCTCTCTTGAAGCGTGGCCGAATGTGCCCCCGACGACGGCCGCGCTCAAGGACCGTGCGGGGGGCGGACCGGATTTTCCATCGACCGCAGCAGTTTAGTCGCAGCCGTGCGCATCGCGCATCAGCCGCGCGGTGACGGATCGTGCCGCTCTCCGCCTGCCACGGCC
>NZ_BANB01000635.1 GCF_000964365.1 Acidisphaera rubrifaciens HS-AP3
GCGGCGGGCGAGAAACCAGGTGGGAATGATCGCGTAATCGGCGGCCGGGTCGTCCATGCAGGCGACGATCTCCGGCAGGTGCGTCCAGAGCATCGCCTCGGTGATCTCGATCGCCTCGTGCGCGGCGCCGGCGGCGCGTGCGACCGCCGCCGCCTGTGCTCGCTCGTCGGCGGTGGCGGTGACGTCCCAGCCGGCGGTGTAGGCGAGCACGGGGCGCGGATTGAGCCGCGCCATCATCGCCAGGAGTGCCGCGCTGTCGATGCCGCCCGACAGGAACATCCCATAGGGCACGTCGCTTTGCTGATGCAGCGCGACGCTGTCGGCGAGCGCCGTGTCGAGCCGGGCCAGGGCGGCGTCCTCGCTGATCGTCTCCGGCGGCCCGTCGGGCAGGGCGGCGACGCGGCGACGCTCCAGGACATGCCCCTCGGCGCAGACCAGCGTCTCGCCCGGCAGCACGCGCTCGATCCCCTCGAAGATGGTGTCCGCCCCGGTGGTGAACTGGAGCTGGAGCAGCTCATGCGTCTTGCCGGCGCGCAGGCGGCGCGCCACGAGGCCCGCGTCCAGCAGGGCGTGCGGCTCCGACGCGAAGGCGAGGCCGCCCTCGATCGCCGCCGTATAGAGCGGCTTGATGCCGAACGGATCGCGGCTGAGCGCCACGGTGCGCGCACTGCGGTCGTGGACGGCGATCGCGTACATGCCGCGCAGCGCGGCCGCATAACCGGCGCCGTCGCGCAGCCACAGGTGCAGGGGCGGCTCGCAGTCGCTGTTGGTGGCGAACCGCGCGTCGGGCATCGCCGCGCGCAGGGCGCGGTAGTTGTAGATCTCGCCGTTGGCGACCAGCGCCGCCGTGCCGGCATACAGGGGCTGATCGCCGGTCGCGAGGTCGATGATCGCCAGCCGGTTGTGCACCAGCGCGATGCGCCCGGCGACCATCTGCCCCGCGCCGTCGGGTCCGCGATGGGCGATGCCGCGGGCGAGGGCGGCCAGCACCGCCGGATCGACCGGCGGTCCGCTGGAGGCGAGGATCAGCCCGGCGATGCCGCACATCAGCCGCGCGTCCCGGCGGCGTGACCGGCCGTCGCGAGGAAATGCCGCCACGCCGCGACAACCGGCGCCTCGGCGAAGTCGCGTTCGAAGCGCGCGCGCCCGGCGGCGGCGAGC
>NZ_BANB01000634.1 GCF_000964365.1 Acidisphaera rubrifaciens HS-AP3
GGTGAAGAGATGCGCGTCGCCGGTCTCGTCGTCCGGCAGGCGCAGGCCGCCGGCGATGGGGGCGGCGGCGCGGGCGAGCGCGGGCTCGGCCGCGATGCAGCCGGCGCGGTCGAGCAGCTCGTACGGCACCACCGCCGCGTTCAGCACCGCGAGATCGGCCCCGACATGATCGAGCTGCGCCTGCGTGCGGAACAGCTGCAGGGTGCCGCGCTGGCGGCCGTCATAGGCGATCGCGGTCTCGGCCCGCAGGTCGATCAGGCAGTCGCGGCTGTAATCCGCGAGGCGCATCATCCGCGCCTTGTTCGCGCGATAGGCGGCATCGGTGCAGTTGCGCAGCATGGCGCCGAGGAAGCGCGCCAGTGCCGGGTCGGGGAGCGGCCAGATCACCAGCGGGCGGTGGCGCATGAACAGCCAGCGCAGCGCCTTGAGCGGCACGCCCGGCGCGGCCCAGGGCGCGGCATAGCCGGGCGAGACCTGCCCCGCGTTGGCAAAGCTCGTCTCCAGCCCCGGGCCGGGCTGGCGGTCCACGACCGTCACCTCGTGCCCGGCCTTGGCCAGGTACCAGGCGGAGGTGACGCCGATCACCCCCGCGCCGAGGACGAGGACGCGCACGGCTAGCGCGCCGGCGCGCCGCCCGGCGGGGCGGAGCCGGCGGGGGCGGCGCC
>NZ_BANB01000633.1 GCF_000964365.1 Acidisphaera rubrifaciens HS-AP3
ATCCGCGCCGGGGGCGGGGCCGCCGAGTCGCTCGCCTGCGACCTCGCCGACACGGCGGCGACGGCGTCGGCGCTGCGCCCGCTGGCCGAGGGGGCGGTGCCGCAGGTGATCGTCCACAACGCCGGCATCCACGACGACGTGCCGATGGCCGGCATGTCCGAGGCGCAGTGGCGCGACGTGATCGAGGTCTCGCTCAACGGCTTCTATGCCGCGGTGCGGCCGCTGCTGCTGCCGATGATGGCGACGCGCTGGGGGCGGATCATCGCCGTCTCTTCCGTCGCGGCGCTGCTGGGCAACCGGGGGCAGGTGGCCTATGCGGCGGCCAAGGCGGGGCTGATCGGTGCCGCCCGGTCGCTGTCGCGCGAGGTCGCAAGCCGCGGCATCACGGTCAACGCCGTGGCGCCGGGGGTGATCGCCTCGCCCGCCGTCGATGCCGCCATGGACGCCGCCCGCATCGCGGAGATCGTGCCCATGCGCCGCGCCGGCCGGCCGGAAGAGGTGGCCGACCTCGTCGGCTTCCTCGCCTCGCGTCAGGCAGGCTACATCACCGGACAGGTCATCTCGATCAACGGCGGCATGATATAGAGGCGGGGCAATGGACGCGGACGTGGCCGAGGCGTGCGACGTGCTGGTGATCGGCGGCGGCCCGGGCGGCGCCACCGCCGCGGCCCTGCTGGCCGAGCGCGGACGCGACGTGGTCGTGCTGGAACGCGAGATGCATCCGCGGTTTCACATCGGCGAGAGCCTGCTGCCGCTGAACACCGCGCTGTTCGACCGTCTCGGCGTGCGCGACGCCGTCGCCGCCATCGGTGAGTTCAAGCCGGGGGCCGAGTTCGTCTCCGACGCTACCGGCCAGCGCGTGCATTTCGCGTTCTCCGAGGGGCTGAACCCAAGCTACACGAACAGCTGGCAGGTGCCGCGCGCGGCGTTCGACAAGCTGCTGTTCGATGCCGCACGCGCCCGCGGCGCCCGCGCCTTCGAACAGACGCGCGTGACCGCGATGGAGCCGGCGGCCGGCCTCGGCGCCCGCGCGCGGGTGGAGGCGGT
>NZ_BANB01000632.1 GCF_000964365.1 Acidisphaera rubrifaciens HS-AP3
AGCAGCGGCACCGCGGCTGCCGTGTCCCCCGCCGCCAGCCGGTCCAGGCCGCGGACATACAGCGCGTGCGCCGCGCCGGCCGCGTCCGGGTCGGTGACGGCGGCGACAGCAGGGCGGAGATCGATGTGCGACATGCCGCCGGCGAGGATGCCGGGGGGCGGTTAACGCGGCGCTACTGCGCCTGCGCGCTCGCTTCGCTGCGGGTGGCGCCGACCCGGGCGGCGAGGGCGGCGGCCATGAACGGGTCGAGATCGCCGTTCAGCACGGCATCCGGATTGCCGCGCTCGACATTGGTGCGCAGGTCCTTGACCATCTGATACGGCGCCAGGACGTAGCTGCGTATCTGATGCCCCCAGCCGATATCGGTCTTGGCCGCCTCGGTCGCCGCCGAGGCCGCCTCACGCTTCTGCAGCTCCGCCTCGTACAGCCGCGACTTCAGCATCCCCATCGCCGTGGCGCGGTTGCGGTGCTGGCTGCGGTCGGTCTGACAGGCGACGATAATGCCGGTTGGGATATGGGTGATACGGATGGCGCTCTCCGTCTTGTTGACGTGCTGGCCGCCGGCGCCCGAGGCGCGGAACGTGTCCACCTTCAGGTCGGACGGGTCGATCTCGATCTCGATCGCGTCGTCCACCACCGGATAGACCCAGACGCTGGCAAAGCTCGTCTGCCGCCGCGCCGCCGCGTCGAACGGGCTGATCCGCACCAGCCGGTGCACCCCGGCCTCCGTCTTGAGCCAGCCATAGGCGTTGGGGCCGGAGACCTGAAGGGTGACGGATTTGAGCCCCGCCTGCTCGCCCTCGCTGGCCTCCAGCATCTGCACCTTGTAGCCGTGCTGCTCCGCCCAGCGCGTGTACATGCGCATGAGCATCTCGGCCCAGTCCTGCGCCTCCGTCCCGCCGGCGCCGGCGTTGATCTCGACATAGCAGTCGTTGGCGTCGGCTTCGCCGGACAGCAGGCTTTCGATCTCGCGCCGCTTCGCGTCCTCGGCCAGACGGCGAAGCGTGGCCAGACCGTCGGCCACCATCGCCGCGTCATCCTCGGCTTCCGCCAGCGCGATCAGCTCCGCCGTGTCGGCGGTCTCGCTTTCGATCGCGCGCACGCCGTCGATCGCGGCGGCGAGGCGGTTGCGCTCGCGCATCATCGCCTGGGCGGCGCCGGCATCGTTCCACAGCGCCGGGTCCTCGGCGCGGGCGTTCAGTTCCTCAAGTCGGACGGTCGCGGCATCCCAGTCAAAGATGCCTCCTCAGCAGCGCGACGGACTGCTGGATCTGCTGGACGATGGCGTCGGCTTCGGCGGACATGGTGCTACCGATATGGCGTCGGGGGCCGGCTCAATACAGCCCGCCCATGCTGGTGTCCACTCCGCCATGCGCGGCCGCCGGCGACTGGTCGCCCCCGCTGTCGTCCTGCGCCGCCACGTCGCCGCCGCCCGCCACCGGAGCGGAGGCGCCGGGCACCTGCCCGGTCTTGAACGCATCGACGTTCCCGCCGCCCCAGTTGGCCACGGTCACGTCCGGCGGCTGCGGGAATTGCAGGACCGGATGGTCACGAAGCGCGTATTGCATGAAGTCGTGCCAGATCGGCGCGGCCAGCACGCCGCCGGCTTCGCCCTCGCCCAGGCTCGCCGGGTTATCGAAGCCGACCCACACGGCGGTGACGAGGTCGGGCGTGAAGCCCACGAACCACGCGTCGTTGAAGTCCTGGCTGGTGCCGGTCTTGCCGGCGATCGGCCGGTTCAGCCCTTTTCCGGCCTCGTAGCCGGTGCCGTGCTGGACCACCGCCTCCATCATCAGTTCGAGCTGATAGATGCTCTGCGGATCGGCGATACGGGCGCGGTCGTCGGCGAGGCTCGGCGGCGCGGACGGATCGCCGCAGGCCTCGCAGCTACGCCCGGGGGCGCGGAACACGACGTGCCCGTCGCGGTCCTGAACGCTGTCGATCAGCGTCGGGACCACTTCCCGCCCGCCCTCGTCGATCGAGGCATAGGCACCCGACATGCGCAGCACCGTCGTGCCGACGGCGCCGAGCGAGGCGGGCAGCACCTTCGGCATGTCGTCGACGACGTGGAACGCGATCGCGTTGCGCGCGACGGCGTCCATGCCGACCTGCTGGGCAATGCGTATGGTGACGAGGTTAAGGCTCTTCTGCAGCGCCGTGTGCATCGAGACGGGACCGCTGAACGTGCCCTCGTAGTTGCCGGGCCGCCAGTCGCCGAGGACGAAGGGCGCGTCGAGGAAGACCTGGCTTGGCGACACGCCCTGTTCCAGCGCGGTCAGATAGACGAACGGCTTGAAGCTTGATCCAGGCTGGCGGACCGCCTGGGTCGCGCGATTGAACTGGCTCTGCTCGAAGCTCCAGCCACCGACCAGGGCGAGCACGCGGCCGGTGGTGGGATCGAGCGAGACCATCGCCCCCTGCACGAGCGGGATCTGGCGCAGCTGCACCCGGGTGCCGGACAGCGCCGCCTCGCGCACGGCCGGCCGCCGTGCGGGGCGCGCGCGC
>NZ_BANB01000631.1 GCF_000964365.1 Acidisphaera rubrifaciens HS-AP3
AGCCGCCGGGGCCGGTGACGCCGGCCGTCGCCGAGGCCACCACCGGGCCGGCCGCCGATGCGTCGCAGCCGGCAGTGTCGCCGCCGAGCCGCGTCGGCCGCGTGGGCCGGATCGTCGGGACCGTGTCGTTCCACGCCACCGACGCCGCGCAGTGGACGCCGGCGACGCTCAATTTCCCCGTGACCTCCGGCAACGGCTTCTGGACGGAGCCGGACGGGCAGACCGAGATCGATGTCGGCGCGAGCCAGCTTGATCTCGCGAGCGAGACCGAACTCGACTTCGACACGCTCGACGGCACGCGGGTCATCGCGACCGAGGCGCAGGGCGAGATCTATCTGGACCTGTCGAAGCTGGCGCAGGGCGAGGCGTGGACCCTGGTCACGCCGCGCGCGACCGTCCTGCTGGATGCGAACGGGCGCTACGGCATCGTCGCCGGCGACACGGAGCATCCGACCGTGATCACGGTGATCGCCGGCGCGGCGACCGTGACCGGGACGAACATCTCGCTGCAGGTGCCGGCCGGACAGGCCGCGGTGATCGACGGCGCCGATACCTATGCGGGCCATCTCCAGCCAGCGGCGCCCGATCCGTTCCTGCAGGCGATGCTGGCACGCGACACCCCGCCGCCCGATCCCGGCGTCGCCCTGCCGCCGCAGGTGGCGCAGATGCCGGGCTGCGCGCAGCTCGCCAGCTACGGCACGTGGCGGACGTCTCCCGAATACGGTCAGGTCTGGTATCCGACCGTGACCGCCGGATGGGCGCCGTACCGCGAGGGCCACTGGGCCTATGTCGCGCCGTGGGGCTGGACATGGGTCGATGACGAGCCTTGGGGCTTCGCGCCGTTCCATTACGGGCGCTGGATGCAGGTCGACGGTGCCTGGGGCTGGATACCCGGCGATTACGTGGCGGGCGTCGAGTTCGTGCCGGAGCCGGTCTATGCGCCCGCGCTCGTGACCTTCGTCGCCGCCGACGGCGCGGCGCTGGCGGGCGCGGCGATCGCCGGTCTGGCGGCGGGCGCCTTCGCCGCCGGAGCGATCGGCTGGCTGCCGCTCGGGGGGCACGAGCCGTATTATCCCTGGTTCCACGCCGGGCCCGGGTGGGTGCGGGGCGTCAATTTCGGCTACGTCAACAATGTCGGGATGGTGGTGAACAACTATGTCGGCGGCCGCTTCTATGACGGCGCCGCCTTCGTCAACCGCGCCGGCGCGACGATGGTGCCGCCGGGGGCGATGTTCGGCTCCCGCTCGATCGCCGGCATCGGCCGGCCCATTCCCGGCGCGGCGTTCGGCCGCTTCCAGCCGGTCGTCGGGCGCGAGCCGTTGCGCCCCACGGCGATAACACAGGGCCTGGCGCCTGGTGCCGCCGGCCGGCTCGGCATACGGGGCGGCATGGGCGGGGCCGGCGCGGGTTCCCTGCGGGCACCGGGGCCGGCGTTCGGGC
>NZ_BANB01000630.1 GCF_000964365.1 Acidisphaera rubrifaciens HS-AP3
AGCAGCCGCCGGGAGATCGCGGGGCTCACGCTGCCGCGCGCTCCGCCGGCAGGCCATCCGCGCGGGCGGCGCCGGCGGCGATCAGCGGCTCGTAGAAGCCGGCGATCAGGGCCCGCACCGCGGCCGCGTCATCGAGCGTGTTGACCGTCGCCCGGAACTCGGCACTGCCGGGCAGTCCGCGCGAATACCAGGCGACGTGCTTGCGCGCGAGGCGCAGGCCGGCATCGTGTCCATAGTGCATGAGCATCGCCTCGTAATGGCTCGTCAGGATGTCGCGCTGGCGTGACAGCGGCGGATCGGGCAGCCGCTCGCCGGTGCGCAGGTAGTGCAGCACCTGCCGGGCGAACCACGGCCGGCCGTAGCAGCCCCGGCCGATCATCACCCCGTCGGCGCCGGAGCGCGACAGCGCCTCGGCCGCCGCCTCGGGCGTCGTGATGTCGCCGTTGACGATCACCGGCAGGCGCGTCGCCGCCTTCACCCGCGCGACGAAATCCCAGTCGGCGGTGCCGGTGTAGAATTGCTGGCGGGTGCGGCCATGGATCGTGACCATGCGGATGCCTGCGTCCTCGGCGATCGCCGCGAGCCGCGGGGCGTTGAGGTTCGTGTGGTCCCAGCCCATGCGCATCTTCAGCGTGACCGGGACGTCCACCGCCGCGACCGTGGCCGCGAGGATGCGCGCCGCCGCCGCCTCGTCGCGCATCAGCGCGGAGCCGGCGCTCTGTCCCATGGCCACCTTCTTCACCGGGCAGCCGAAATTGATGTCGATGACCTCGGCGCCCCGGTCGGAGGCGATGCGCGCCGCCTCGGCCATGGCGGCGGGATCGCAGCCGGCGAGCTGGATCGCCGCCACCACGCCCGGCCGCCGGTCAAGCTCGGCCATGCGCAGCGTGTTGCGATTCTCGCGCACCATTGCCCACGACGCGATCATTTCGGACACGACCATGCCGGCGCCCGATTCGGCCGCGAGCCGGCGGAACGGGCGGTCGGTCACGCCCGACATCGGGGCGAGAATGACCGGGTCCGCGAGCACGACCCCGCGCCCGAGATCGACCGGCTGTAGTCGCGTCACCTTGTTGCTCATGATTTGGGCAAACTAGCGGCAGGCGGCCCGTTTCGCAATCCGGGGTCCGCCGGCCCGGCGATTCCGGCGCGCGGGCTTGCGGCCGGCGGCGGCAGGCGGCAAAGCAGCGCCATGC
>NZ_BANB01000629.1 GCF_000964365.1 Acidisphaera rubrifaciens HS-AP3
CCTGCGCCCCGGCGGCGGCGGTGGCGCTGCTGGCCGTCCTGCCCGCGTCATAGGCGGCGACCGCCTCCTCCAGCCACGACCAGGCGATGCGTTCGGCGTCGCCGGCCGTCTTGCCGATGGCGATGCGCAGATAATCCATCTCGCGCGCGACCTTGTCCGGCGACAGCATGGACAGGCGGCTGACCAGGATCGCGCCCTCGATCACCGCCGCCTGGGCGCGGTTGTAGCCCTCGAACGCCGCGTGCTGCTCGCGCCGGACGATGCGGCAGACATAGCGCGGGCGTTGCGGGTCCGGCTCGATCCGCTCCACCACCATCTCGTCATGGGTGATCGCGGCCAGCAGGCGCGGCGGCAGGACGTGCGAGCAGGCGAGCACCGGCCAGGTGCGCCGTCCGGTGAGGCAGCCGGCGAAGACGCGCACGTCGCCGACATGGTTGGCGACCGCCTGCGGCACCGCGCGGAGGTTGTCCGACGTGGTGGAGGGCGCGAAGGGGGCGGCGATCCACCGCCCCTCCTCCGCCGCGATCAGGCCGATGGGCGCCATGTGGACGACGCCAGCGGCGGAGATCGTGGTCAGGATGGTCTCACGTATCATCGGCATCGGCAGGCCCGGTTCCCTCTGGGTTTCGTTCCTCCGGTTGGCGTCCCTCTGGCTGGCGTCCCTCTGGCTGGCGTCCGCGCAGCGTGTGGCCGGCATCGGCGAGGCGGGTGCGGGCGCCGGCCGGGCGGGGTGCGGCGACGCCGAAATCGAGCGGCTCGTCCTGCACGTAGCGCTTGCCGAGCCGCCAGGCTATTTCCGCCCGCGCGAGTTCGGCGCCGAGATAGAACGCGTGCGCCCCGTCCTGCGCGACGTCGAGGGCGGGATAGAAGGCAAACGCATCGTCCCCGACCCGGTGCATGCGCGCATTGTAGACATGAATGCCGTCCTCGGTGGCAACAATGCGGAAATTGCCGTCGCGCGTGGCAGCGGCGTCGCGCGCCACCTCCTCCGCCGTCGTGGTCCAGGGGCGGCGGTCGTGGATTTGCAGCAGCCCCTCGTCATAGAGGCGCGGCAGGGCGGCATCCTCGCGGGCGGCGTACAGGATGCGGCGCGCGCGGTCGTGTTCGGCGACCGTGCGGCGGGTGTGCGGGCTGACCTGCACGATCAGCACGTTGCGGATCGCAAGCTCGCTGCAGATGCCGAGCAGGAGGGCGGTGACGCCGCTGCTGTCGGCGTCGGTCAGTTCGGTCAGGTTGCCGGTGCCCATCAGCATCGCCGCGTCCGGCAGCCGCGCGCGCAGCGCGGCGTAGCGCAGGATCGAGGCGGTGAAGCCGAAATGGATCGTATCGAGGATCGGGTCGAGCAGGCAGGCCCGCCCCGCCGCCCCGCACCGCTCCGCCGCGCGCACGAGACTGTCGAGATCGCCCTGTGACGCCGGGATCAGCACCGGGACGCAGGCGGTGCCGTCCACCGCATCCAGCGTCGCCTCCGTCAGGCTGAGCACATGGTCGGCGCCGGCGAGCGCCGCGCGGCGGAGTTCGTCCGCATCGCCGCTGTCCACGCTGACCGCCATCCCCTCGGCCTTCAGCAGCCGCACCGCGTCCTCCAGCCCCGGCCAGGACTGGCCGGGCTGGCAGCCGAGGTCGATCACGTCCGCCCCGTCCGCCCGGTGGGCGCGGGCGCGGGCGAGCAGCGCGTCGGGCGACAGGCGGGACGCCTCCACGATCTCGGCGAAGATGCGTATGTCATGGCGCGAGAGGTCGGCGCGGCGGGCGCCGATGCCGAAATGGCGCGGCAGGTCGGCGACCTCGTCCGGCCCGTGCTCGAACGTCACGCCGTACTCGGCCGACAGGCGCGCGACATCGACGCCGGCGCGGCCGGGCAGCACGACGCGGTCGGCGGCGAGCGGCGGTGGCAGACGGCGGCGGATGATCGCCTCCGTCATCAGGGCGGCGACCTTGACGCCGATATCGGCGATCTCCCAGGCGAAGGGCGTGTTGCCCATGCCCTCCAGCACGCGGCGCAGGCGGGGTTCGGCCAGATGGCCGGTCAGGAACAGGATGCGTTCGGCCATGAAGCCGCGTTCAGGCGGCAAGCGCCCGGCGGCGCGCCTCGATCGCATCGCGCAGGGCGGGCAGCGTCTCCACCACGTCGGTCGCCTCGAAGTCGCGCAGCCGGGCGGTGTTTTCCAGGTCGATGCGGCGCGGATAGACGCGGACCATGCCCTCCGGCGCCTCCGTCTCCATCTCCGGCGCGGTGTCGCAGGCGAAGACGATGCTTGGCACGCGGCACTTGCCGGCCTGCGCGAAGACGTTGGTGGCCAGCGTGTCGGAGATGCCGAAGACGCATTTCGCGACCGTGTTGGACGTGGCCGGGGCGACGATCAGCGTGTGATAGACGCCGTGGTAGAAATTGCCGACCGGCGGCGAGGACGCGGCGGTGTCGCGATAGAGGCGCGCGCCGGGCGGCAGGTCGAGGCGGGTGCGGTACTGGCGCACGACCTCGTCCGCCGCGCGGCTGACGAACAGGTCCACGTGATCGAGGGCGCGGATCAGGTCGAGGCATTCGGTGAAGAAATGCCCCGAGCCGGTCAGCGCCCAGCCCCAGCGCGGGACGACGTGCGGCTCAGACATGGGCGGGCTCCGGCGTCAGCAGGCGCCCGGGCCAATGGGCCAGCGGACGGGCGAGCGGGTCGGGCGGCGCGTCGGGGCCGGCGATCAGCACGCGCCCGGCGAAGC
>NZ_BANB01000628.1 GCF_000964365.1 Acidisphaera rubrifaciens HS-AP3
CATCGAGTTCGTGCTGCGCGAGCGCGGCTATCGCACCCGCATGATGGCCGAGGTTCCGCGCGAATACTGGATCGGGCCCGCCCTCTACAGCGGACGGTCCTTCCGCGAGCCGCTGCAGGGCGGGGCGGTGAAGCAGATGGGCATCCTCAAGCCCTGGGCGCCGACGCGCTCGTACGGCCTCGTGCTGCGCCTCGATGCCGATTGCCAGCCGATCGCCAGCCTGCACAGCCGCGCCGACGGCACGCGGCACGGCATCACCAGTGTCCTCGCCGACGGCGCCCGCGTGCTCGCCGCGTCCAAGGGGGGCAACGTGATCATCGCACTCGACGCCGCCGCAACCGGGCAGGTGCTTCAATGACGCCTTTGCTGGAGATGCGCCGCATCACCAAGGAATATCGCGGCGTGCCGGCCGTGAAGGATGTCGATTTCACGCTCATGCGCGACGAGATCCACGCGCTGCTCGGCGAGAACGGCGCGGGCAAATCTACGCTGACCAAGATCATCGCGGGCGCGGTGCAGCCGACGCATGGCGAGCTGCTGATGGACGGCAAGCCGATCGCGTTCCCGACGCCGGCCGCGGCGCTGGAGGCGGGCGTCGCCATGGTCTACCAGGAAAACAGCCTGGTGCCGGCCCTGACGGTCGCGCAGAACATCTATCTCGGCCGCGAACGCTTCTTCAACCGCATGCGCGGCATCAACATCGCGGCCCAGCAATTCCTGCAATCGCTGAACTTCCCGGTCGATCCGACCGCGACCGTCGCGACCCTGGGTGCGGCCAAGCGGCAGATGGTGGAAATCGCGCGCGCCGTCCACCAGAAGGCGCGCATCATCATCTTCGACGAGCCCACCGCGTCGCTGACGCCGGAGGAGAAGCATCATTTCTTCTCGCTGATCCGCCGGCTGAAGAAAGCGGGCGTCGCCATCGTCTTCATCAGTCACGCGTTGGAGGAGGCGCTGCTGCTGGCGGACCGCATCACCATCCTGCGCGACGGGCAGCATGTCGTGACCGACGCGACCAGCGAATTCGACCGCGACAAGATCATCCGTGCCATGGTCGGCCGCACCCTGTCGGGCGAGCTGTACAGCCGGCACGGCGGCGGCCGCGCCGTGCGACCGCGCGGCGAGAAGGTCCTGAGCGTGCAGAACCTGTCGATGGGCGCGCTGGTGCGCAACACGTCGTTCTCGATCTTCGCGGGGCAGATCACCGGCATCTTCGGCCTCATCGGCTCCGGCCGGACGGAGACGGCGAAGATCGTCGCGGGCGTGGTCAAGCGCGACTTCTTCCACGGCGGCGAAGTGGTGCTGGAGGGGCACAAGCGCCGCTATCGCGTGCCCCGCCCGGGCGTGCGCGACGGCGTCGTCTATGTCACCGAAGACCGCAAGCTCGAAGGTTTCTTCGAGACGATGTCGATCGCCGAGAACATCTACATGGGGCTGATGGCGTCGAAGCTGCACCGCGCGTCGGTCGTCAGCCTCGCCGCGATGCGGCAGGCGGCGGACGAATGGACCAGCGCGCTGCAGGTGCGCGCCATCAACCGCGACGCGCGCGTGATCGAGCTGTCGGGTGGTAACCAGCAGAAGGTGGTGATCGCCAAGTCGCTGGTGCAGAAGCCGCGTCTTGTCATCTTCGACGAGCCGACGCGCGGCGTCGATGTCG
>NZ_BANB01000627.1 GCF_000964365.1 Acidisphaera rubrifaciens HS-AP3
GGCGCGCCGGCCAAGGGCGCCGGCGGCAAGGCCGCGCCCGCCAAGGCCCCGGCCAAGGCGCCGGCCAAGCCCGCCGCGAAGAAGTAGCCGCCTCGGCCGTCGCGGGGCCGCCATGAAGCTGTGGGTCGGTCTCGGCAATCCCGAGCCGGGGATGCTGCGGCATCGCCACAATGTCGGCTTCATGGCGGTGGACGCGATCGCCGCGCGGCACGGCTTCGGCCCGTGGAAGCAGCGCTTCCGCGGGCTGGTGGCCGAGGGCGCCGTCGACGGGGTGCGCATCCTCGCGCTCAAGCCGCAGACATACATGAACGATTCCGGCGAGAGCGTACAGCCGGCCGCCGCCTATTTCCGTATCGCGCCCGAGGCCGTGACCGTGTTCCACGACGAACTCGACCTCGCCCCCGGTCGCGTGCGGATCAAGCGGGGCGGCGGCGCGGCGGGGCATAACGGCCTGCGCAGCATCGACCGCGGCCTCGGCACGCCCGATTACTGGCGCGTGCGCCTCGGCATCGGCCATCCGGGCGCCAAGGAACGGGTGCATGGCCATGTGCTGAGCGACTTCGCCAAGACGGATCAGGCATGGCTCGCCGCCATGCTCGACGCGGTCGCGGACGCGGCGCGGCTGCTGGCCGGTGACCGGCCGGAGGAGGCGATGACGCGCATCGCGCTGCTGATGCAGGAAAGCGGGTAGCATGGGGTTCAACTGCGGCATCGTCGGCCTGCCGAATGTCGGCAAGTCGACGCTGTTCAACGCGCTGACGGCGACCGCCGCGGCGCAGGCGGCCAATTATCCGTTCTGCACGATCGAGCCGAACGTCGGCCGCGTCGCGGTCCCCGATCCGCGCCTCGACACGCTGGCGGCGATCGGCAAGTCGGCGAAGATCGTCCCGACCAGCCTGGAGTTCGTCGATATCGCCGGCCTGGTGCGCGGCGCGTCGAAGGGCGAGGGGCTCGGCAACCAGTTCCTCGCCAATATCCGCGAGGTCGATGCGATCATCCATGTTCTCCGCTGCTTCGAGGACGGCGACGTCACGCATGTCGAGGGCAGCGTCGATCCGATCCGCGATGCGGAGACGGTGGAGACGGAGTTGATGCTCGCCGATCTCGACAGCCTGGAGAAGCGGCTGCCGGCGCTGCAGAAGCGCGCGCGCGGCGGCGACCGCGAGAGTGCCGCGCAGGCGGCGCTGATCGAGCCGATCCTGGCGGCGTTGCAGGCGGGGCGTCCGGCCCGCACCGCCATCGCCCCGGCCGATGCCGCGGCGGCGTCGCGGCTGCAGCTGATGACGTCCAAGCCGGTGCTGTA
>NZ_BANB01000626.1 GCF_000964365.1 Acidisphaera rubrifaciens HS-AP3
CGCCGCCCGACGGCGCGACGCCCGCCTCCGGCATGCCGCCGGCGGCGGGGCGCGGCGACGGCTCGGCAAAGCCGGGCTGGCCCCCGGGCTCACCCCCGGGCTGGCCCCCAAGCTGATCCGACTCCGCGCCGCGGTAGAAGGGCGTGAACATGCTCATCGCCCGTTCCATCATCGCCCGGTTCTGCCGGGTCACCTCCTCCACGTCGAAGGGGAAGAAGCTGCCCATCGTCTGCTGCATCGCCCGGCGCATCTGCTCCTGCTGATGCGCGAACGCCCCCATCGCCTGTTCGAGGTATTTCGGCACCAGGCTCTGCATGTTGTCGCCGTAGAAGCCGATCAGCTGGCGCAGGAAGCCGGTCGGCAGCAGCGCGCGGCCCTTGCCTTCCTCCTCGACGATGATCTGCGTCAGGACGCCGCGGGTGATGTCCTCGCCGCTCTTGGCGTCGTAGACGACGAAATCCCGCCCCTTGCGAACCATCTCCGCGAGGTTGTCGAGGGTGATGTAGCTGGAGCTTTCGGTATTATAGAGCCGCCGGTTGGCGTATTTCTTCACCACGACCTGCGGCTGCGCCGGGCCCGGCGCGTCGCCGGGCTGGGTGGCGGCATAGGTCGGGCCGGGTGTCTGCATGGGCTCGGACATAACTATCCTCCTTGCGCGCCTTGAATAACATGAATGGCTTGCCGCATGTGCGAAAGACCCGTCCCCGCCGCGGGGACCGTTTTGTTCGTTCCTCGCGCATGAAACCGCCGTGACCCGGCGCGGAGCGCGCCTGCGGGCGTACCCCGATGCCGCCTGACCCCGATCCGGCCGCGCCCCAGGGGACGGCTCACGCAAGGACGGCTTACGCGGGGACGGCTCACGCGGCGACGGCGCCCGGCACCGGGGCAGGGGCCGGCGCCTTCGACCCCGCCGACCTGGCGGGACTGGCACAGGATTGGGCCACCCTGTGGCACAGCGAACTGGCCGCATTGGCCACCGACCGGGAGGTGCAGGAGACGTGGCAGACCCTGGTGGGGCTTTGGGCGCAGGTCTGGGCACAGGCCGCCGCGACCCTGCTGCGCCCCGCGACCGGCGGCGCCGCCGATGAGCGCGGGGTTCGACCATCCGGGCCTGCCGGGACCGCTGATGCGCCGCGGCCCGCGCCCGCTGCTGCTGCATCTGACCCTGGCGCTGCTGCGCTCGATGACCTCCATCGGCGAATCGCCGAGCTGGAAC
>NZ_BANB01000625.1 GCF_000964365.1 Acidisphaera rubrifaciens HS-AP3
CGGAGCGTCCGGCGGTGCACCGCGCCGACGGACCCCGGCGCGCGCGCGTGGCCCTGCTGGCCGGCTGCGCGCAACAGGTACTTGCCCCCGACATCAACACGGCGACGATACGGCTTCTCAACCGCCTCGGGGTCGATGTGGTGGTGGCGCGCGGCGCGGGCTGCTGCGGCGCGCTGACGCATCACATGGGCAAGCACGACCCGGCGATGGCGGCGGCGCGCGCCAACATCGACGCCTGGACCCGCGAGGCCGACGGCGAGGGGCTGGACGCCGTCATCATCAACACGTCGGGCTGCGGCACGACGGTCAAGGATTACGGCTTCATGTTCCGCGCCGAGCCGGGCGACTGGCCGGCGCGGGCGGAGCGCGTCAGCGCGCTCGCCTGCGACATCAGCGAGTTCCTGGCCCGCCACGGCTACACGCCGACCCGGCCGGCGCCCGACCTGCGCGTCGCCTATCACGCGGCCTGCAGCCTGCAGCACGGGCAAGGGGTGACGGCGGCGCCCAAGGATCTGCTGCGCGCCGCCGGCTTCACCGTGGTCGAGCCGGCCGAGGGGCATCTCTGCTGCGGCTCCGCCGGGACGTACAACCTGATGCAGCCGGACATCGCGACCCGTCTGCGCGCCCGCAAGCTGGATAACCTGCGGGCGACGCGGCCGGACCTGATCGCCGCCGGCAACATCGGCTGCCTGACGCAGCTCGCGGGCGACGGCATTCCCACGATCCATACGATCGAGCTGCTGGACTGGATGGCCGGCGGCCCCGCGCCCGCCGGGCTGGCCGCCGGGCTGACGGACCGCCCGGCCACCACCGCGCCCGCTCGCGCCGCCGCCGTCGCCTGACC
>NZ_BANB01000624.1 GCF_000964365.1 Acidisphaera rubrifaciens HS-AP3
GGCGGCCGTCTGCACGGGCACCGGCATACGGCGGGAGGCGGCCATGGCGGGGCGCACCGCGGGCTCCAGCGTGGAAGCCTGCGCCGCCGCGATCAGCCCGCCGCCGCGCGGCGCCGGGGCCTGATGGCGGACCAGCACCGGGACGTCCATCTGCTCGAATCCCTGATCGAGCAGCCAGGCCATCTGCCGGTCCCGCTCGACATTCGATCCGGCCCCGAGCACCACGCCGATCAGGCGCACGCCGGAGCGTTCGGCGCTGGTGACGAGGTTATGGCCGGCGAGCTGGGTGTAGCCGGTCTTCATGCCGTCCGCGCCTGGATAGGTCTCCAGCATGTGGTCGTGGTTGGGGATCAGGCGGCGGTGCCACATGAAGTTCGGCGTCGAGAAATAGCCGTAGAAATTGGGAAAGTCGGTAACGATGTGGCGCGCCAGGATGGCGAGGTCGCGGGCCGTCGAGACCTGTTCCGGATCGGGCAGGCCGGAGGCGTTGCGGAAGACGGTGTGCGTCATCCCGAGGGCGCGGGCGCGCAGCGTCATCATCGCGCCGAACCGGTCCTCGTCGCCGCCGAGCATCTCGCCGAGGGCGGCGGCGGCGTCGTTGGCGGATTTGGTCACGAGGCCGAGGATCGCCTCTTCCACCGTGATGTGCGTCGCGGGGGTCAGCCCGAGTTTCGACGGGCTCATCATGGCGGCGTGTTCCGACACCGGGACCGGGTCGTTGAGCGAGATGCGGTGGTCGCGCAGCGCCTCGAACACCAGGTACAGGGTCATCAGCTTGGTCAGGCTCGCCGGATAGCGCGGTTCGTCGGCGTTCACGCTCGACAGCACGTTGCCGGTGGCGGCGTTGATGACGATGGAGGCATAGCGGTCGGACCCGACCTGCGCCCGCGCGACGCCGGGGGCGACCAACGACAGCACGGCGGCGGCGAGGAAGGTGGCGAGGCAAAGGGCCGCCGGACGCCATCCGCCGAGCCGGACGCGACGGCGGGGCGCCTGCCGGGTATTTTGCGCCATGCGTCTGCTTCTCCCTGACCAGGCGGCGCCACCTTACGAACGGGAAAGGTCGCATGTCCAGCCCAATATATTGTGATTTGGAAGCCTTTTCCGAAGGTTAAGGGCTGATCTTCGCCCTGGGCGGCGGCCGCGCCGAAAAGGCCCTCGGGGATTGATGCGCTTTTGATGGTGCGGCGCACAAAATCGGCTTGCGGCCCGCGTCGTTTACTCCTAAGTAGATTTCCGGTGCTGCAGCGCAGCATGCGGGCGGGGCCGGCACGATGCGGGGTCGCCGCGACCGATCTGACGACCAAGGAGGTGTAGGCAGATGAATGCGAAGACGAAGGTGACCGAGATGGCCGCCACCGTCAGCGAGGCGGTTTCCGCCGGCGCGGCGGAGGGCATGGCTGCGACGAAGGAAGGCCTGGAGAAGTCCCAGGTGCAGATGAAGGAAGGAATGGACAAGGTCATGAAGGGCGCCGAGGATTTGATGGCTTTCGGCCAGGGCAATGTCGAGGCGTTCGTGAAGTCCTCGCAGATCTGGGCCGCCGGCGTGCAGGACCTGTCCAAGCACGTCGCCGCGACGGCGCAGAGCACGTTCGAGGAGACTCTGGCGACGTTCAAGGCGCTGACCTCGGTCCGCTCCTTCAAGGACGCGTTCGACCTGCAGGCCTCGTATGCCCGCGCGTCGATGGAAAAGGCGATGGCCGAGACCGGCAAGCTGACCGACGCGTCGTTCAAGCTCGCCGAGCAGGCCGCGGCGCCGATCACGGCGCGCGTGACGCTCGCGGTCGAAAAGTTCGGCAAGGCCGGCTGAGACCACGTACGGCCCGCCCGCATCGGGGACGGCGGCACGCCCGCCGTCCATCGCCGCCGGCGGACGCGACGGCGACTCGCCCGGTTCGCCGGGCGGGGGACGGATGGCCCGCCGGCACGCACGCGCCGGCTGGCTGCGATGGCATGACGGAGGCCCGGCCCTTTGCCCGGGCCTTCATCTTTTTGTGCGCATGACAGCGCCCGGCGGGGCGCTTATGGCAGTCTGGGGCACGGCGCCCCGGACGCGGCCGGCGGCGTTTTGCGGCCGGCGGGCTTTTATCGGCGGCGGCGGTTCCGATATGCTGCCGACCTCGGTTTCCGTACGCACCGGCGGGATGCCACCTCGCAGCCTGGACATGTAAGTAATGAGCGATAGCGATAAGCGGGGCAGTGACGGGTCGAATACGGGCGTCGTAGTCAAAACGCGCCCCAAGACCCGCAAGCCTGCCATGTACAAGGTACTGATGCTGAACGACGACTACACGCCAATGGAGTTCGTCGTTCATGTATTGGAGCGGTTCTTTCAAAAGAACCGGGAAGAGGCCACAAGGATCATGCTGCATGTCCACCGGCGCGGTGTCGGTGTCTGCGGCGTCTATACGTATGAAGTGGCGGAGACCAAGGTGACGCAGGTCATGGACCTCGCGCGCCAGAACCAGCATCCGCTTCAGTGCACGATCGAGAAGGAGTGAGCGTCGCGCCACGCCCGTCCCGTCTCCCGCGCGCACGCCGCCCGAACAAACGCGCGTCCGCCACCCCCGCCGGGCAACCGGGTTGGCAGACGCCGTTAATATGCTGAAGTCCATACGACCAAGGTCCGGCCATGGCGATCGGACGCGCAGGAGCCGCTGAGCATGTTGTCACGTAACCTTGAACAGACGCTGCACCGGGCCCTGTCGTTCGCGAGCGAGCGCCGGCACGAATACGCGACGCTCGAGCATCTGCTGCTCGGGCTGACGGACGACACCGATGCCGCGACGGTGCTGAAGGCCTGCGGCGTCGATCTGGACAAGCTGCGGGCGGACCTGTCGGAGTTCCTGGACAAGGATCTCTCCGGCCTCGCGACCGACCGGCCCGGCGAGCCGAAGCCCACCGCCGGCTTCCAGCGCGTCGTGCAGCGCGCGGCGATCCACGTGCAGTCCTCCGGCCGCGACGAGGTGACCGGCGCCAACGTGCTGGTGGCGCTGTTCTCGGAGCGCGAGAGCCACGCGGTCTATTTCCTGCAGCTGCAGGACATGACCCGGCTCGACGCGGTGAACTTCATCAGCCACGGCATCGCCAAGGCCCCCGGTCGCTCGACGCAGCGCCCGGTGAGCGGCGCCTCCGGCGGCCCGGAAGGCAAGGAAGAGGGCGGCGAGCGCGAGGACAAGCCCGGCCGGCGCAACCAGGACGCGCTGACCACCTATTGCGTCAACCTCAACAAGAAGGCGATGGCGGGCAAGATCGACCCGCTGATCGGCCGCGAGAGCGAGATCGAGCGGACGATCCAGATCCTGTGCCGCCGCACCAAGAACAACCCGCTCTATGTCGGCGATCCCGGCGTGGGCAAGACGGCGATCGCCGAGGGCCTCGCCAAGCGCATCGTCGAGGGCGACGTGCCGGAGGTGCTGGCCAAGAGCACGATCTTCGCCCTCGACATGGGCGCGCTGCTGGCCGGCACGCGCTATCGCGGCGATTTCGAGGAGCGGCTGAAGGCGGTCGTCAACGAGCTGGAGAACCAGCCCGGCGCGATCCTGTTCATCGACGAAATCCACACGGTGATCGGCGCGGGTGCGACCAGCGGCGGCGCGATGGATGCGTCGAACCTGCTGAAGCCGGCGCTGGCGTCCGGCACGCTGCGCTGCATCGGGTCCACGACTTACAAGGAGTTCCGCAACTACTTCGAGAAGGACCGCGCGCTGGTCCGCCGCTTCCAGAAGATCGACGTCAACGAGCCGACGGTCGAGGACGCGGTGAAGATCCTGCGGGGCCTCAAGACCAATTACGAGAAGCACCACAAGGTCAAGTACACGGACGAGGCGATCCGCGCGTCCGTCGAGCTGGCGGCCAAGTACATCCATGACCGCAAGCTGCCCGACAAGGCGATCGACGTGATCGACGAGGTCGGCGCGAGCCGGATGCTGCTGCCCGAGAACAAGCGGCGCAAGACGGTGACGCTGCGCGACGTCGAGGAGATCGTCGCCAAGATCGCCCGCATCCCGCCCAAGAGCGTGTCCGCCGACGACAAGGAGACGCTGCGCAACCTCGAGCGCGACCTCAAGGCCATGGTGTTCGGCCAGGACCGCGCGATCGACGCGCTGTCGGCGGCGATCAAGCTGTCGCGCGCCGGCCTGCGCGACGCGGAGAAGCCGATCGGCAACTACCTGTTCAGCGGTCCTACCGGCGTCGGCAAGACCGAGGTCGCGCGGCAGCTCGCCGCCACGCTCGGCATCGAGCTGATCCGCTTCGACATGAGCGAATACATGGAGCGGCATTCGGTCAGCCGGCTGATCGGCGCGCCGCCCGGCTATGTCGGCTTCGACCAGGGCGGCCTGCTGACGGACGGGATCGACCAGCACCCGCATTGCGTGCTGCTGCTCGATGAGATCGAGAAGGCGCATCCCGACCTGTTCAACATCCTGCTGCAGGTGATGGACCACGGGAAGCTGACCGACCACAACGGCAAGACGGTCGATTTCCGCAATGTCATCCTGATCATGACGACCAATGCCGGCGCGTCCGACATGGCGAAGGAGGCGATCGGCTTCGCCCGCGAGGCGCGCGTGGGCGAGGACGAGGACGCGGTGAAGCGGCTGTTCACGCCGGAGTTCCGCAACCGGCTGGACGCGGTCATCCCGTTCGCCGGCCTGTCGCCGGAGATCGTCGGCCGCGTGGTCGAGAAGTTCGTCATGCAGCTTGAGGCGCAGCTCGCCGACCGCAACGTGACGATCGAATTGTCCTCCGCCGCCAAGGAGTGGCTGGCCGAGCGCGGCTATGACCGCCTGTATGGCGCCCGCCCGCTGGCGCGCGTCATCCAGGAAGTGATCAAGAAGCCGCTCGCCGAGGAGCTGCTGTTCGGCAAGCTGGTCAAGGGCGGGTCGGTGAAGGTCGGGCTGAAGGACGGCAAGCTCGAGTTCGAGATCACCGAGGCACCGGCCACCGCCGCCGTCACCAAGACCGACGAGGACGGCGAGCGCGAGCACGAGACGGCCGAATAGGCCGCCGCGCCGCCGGCCGCC
>NZ_BANB01000623.1 GCF_000964365.1 Acidisphaera rubrifaciens HS-AP3
GAGCCTCGTGCGCGCCCGTCCGGTGGATTGCCGCATCGCCGGGGCCGACCGGATGGGCCATCCGCTGGGCGTCTGCGAGGCGAGCGGGCAGCAGATCAATCGCGCGCTGGTTGCCGCCGGCTATGCGCGCGCCGACACGCCGGGGCGCGACGCGGAAGGGCTGCGCGACATCGGGTTGCAGGCGGCGGACCTGCGCAGCGACGAGACGCAGGCGCGGGCGCAGCGGCGCGGCCTGTGGGCCGGCGGCGCCGACACGAGCTGGTAGCAGAGCCGCCGCGCCGCCGCCCCCGGCCGCGTGCTGCAAGCGCGAAGGTTGCGTGTAACGCGGCTGCACAATACGTTGCCCTCAAAGCACGCCGCCGTGGCCGCCGCGATATCCATCGTCGCCGGCGCCCGGCGGTCCAACCACATCTGCAGGAGCGGCGCATGGACGGCACCAGCCACACGGCCAGCGGCAAGACGATCACCATCACCCTGGACGGGACCGACCGCTCCGTCACCCTGCCGATCGTGGACGGGACCATCGGCCCGTCGGTCGCCGACATACGCAAGCTGTACAACGCCCTCGGCATCTTCACCTTCGACCCCGGCTACGGCGCCACGGCGTCGTGCCACAGCGCGATCACCTATATCGACGGCGACGAGGGCGTGCTGCTGTATCGGGGCTATCCGATCGAACAGCTGGCCGAGCATTCAACCTTTCTCGAGGTGTGCTACCTGCTGCTGAACGGCGAGCTGCCGAAGCCCGACGAGCTGTCGAAGTTCGAGCGCGGCGTGATGCGCCACACCATGCTGCACGAGCAGCTGCGCAGCTTCTACAACGGGTTCCGCCGCGACGCGCACCCGATGGCGGTGATGTGCGGCGTCGTGGGCGCGATGTCGGCCTTCTACAACGACGGCATGAACATCAACGATCCGAACAGCCGCCGCATCAGCGCCTTCCGCCTGATTGCCAAGATGCCGACGATCGCCGCGTGGGCGCACAAGTACAACGCCGGCCAGCCGTTCATGTATCCGCGCAACGACCTCGGCTATGCGGAGAACTTCCTGTACATGTTCAACGCCGTGCCGGCGGAGACCTATAAGGTCAACCCGATCCTGGCGCGCGCGATGGACCTCATCCTCATCCTGCATGCCGATCACGAGCAGAACGCATCGACCAGCACGGTGCGGCTCGCCGGATCGACCGGCGCCAATCCGTTCGCCTGCATCGCCGCCGGCATCGCGAGCCTGTGGGGCCCCGCGCATGGCGGCGCCAACGAGGCGGTGCTGAAGATGCTGTCCGAGATCGGCCACGTGCGCGAGATCCCGGACTTCATCAGCAAGGTGAAGGACAAGAACAGCAACGTGCGCCTGATGGGCTTCGGCCATCGCGTGTACAAGAACTACGACCCGCGCGCGAAGATCATGCAGCGGACGTGTCACGAGGTGCTCGGCGAACTCGGCATCAAGGACGACCCGCTGCTCGACCTCGCCATGGAGCTGGAGAAGATCGCGCTCGACGATCCGTATTTCGTCGAGCGCAAGCTGTATCCGAACGTCGATTTCTATTCGGGCATCATCCTCAAGGCGATGGGCTTTCCGACCAGCATGTTCACCGCCCTGTTCGCCGTCGCGCGCACCGTCGGCTGGATCAGCCAGTGGCAGGAGATGATGGAAGACCCGGAGCAGCGCATCGGCCGCCCGCGCCAGGTCTATGTCGGCGCCCCGCAGCGCGACTACGTGCCGGCCGACAAGCGCTGACGGGCCGGCGGTGACAAGACGGCATCATGCGGCGTCTCAGAATCGCTGCGTGATGCCGGCGAGGACCGCCCGGCGGAGACCGTATTGCGGGGCGCCGACGCCGATCCCGGTGCCGTTCCGTACCTGATAGACGGTATCGCCGGCATTCAGGACATCGAGTCGGAGCTCGGTGGGAAAACTCAGCCCAAGCGCGATTTTCTGCACGGCAGACAGATTGACGGCGCCGTAGCACGGCAGGGCGATGCCGTTGGGAACCTGCGCTGTGGATGCGCGCAGGCCGCTCTCAACGATCAGATCGGCCGACAGGCGCAGCGGATGATCGCTGGCGCGCCAGACCGAATATGCGATTCCGCCTGATCCGGTCCAACGCTGGTCGTGATCGAGATGAACCCAGTGCGCGGCGATATAGGACAATTCCTCCGGCGCGAAGTTGAACTGTGCCGAATCGATGCCTTTCCCGATGGCGCGCGAATAGGCGAGGTTGCCGTAGAGCGACCACGGTCCATGGTCATAGCTGCCGGTCAGTTCCAGGCCCTTCACCTCGCCCTGCCTGTAGTTGAACGCCGTCAGGATAATCGGTGCGCCGAACTGGCCCTCGTCGATGAGGTTGGTCGCCTGCTTGAAATACCCGTCGAGCCCGAACGTGAGGCCTTTGATGAAGGTATGGGTCACGCCGACGTCGAAGTAGTTCGACCGTTCGGCCTTCACGGTCGAATCCTCGGTCACCGCCGGCGCCGCCGTGGTGTTGGCAAACAAGCCGATCGTCGCGTCGGAGACGAGTTCAAACGGGGGCGGCACGAAGTAGCGTGAATAGCCGGCGTGCAGGGTGGTAGTGTCGCTGGGTGTCCAGACGACGTTCAGCCGCGGACTGATCTGTCCCTCGTGGGTGTATTGGTCGACCGCGTCGAGCCGCACGCCGTAGTTCACGGTAAATGTCGGGAGGAGCCGCCACTCGTCCTGGACATAGAGGCCATACAGCCAACCCGTCCGCCCGCCCCCGTCATAGATCGACAGCGGTACGTTGGAGAGTTGCGCGCCGGCGGCGTCGGTGGCCAGAACCTGAGACGCCGTCTTGTAGGAACTGCGCTCGTCCTGCGCCAGAAAGCCTGCGCGCAGGGTATGTTTGTCGTTGATGCGCCAGGCCCTATCAGCCTGGATGCCGCCGGCGTCGTCCTCGCGACGCGCCTGTTGGGCGATGCCGTTGAACAGCAGGTCCCCGAGCGGATCGGGAGAGAAATCCAGGCTGCTGTAGCGGCCGAACAGTGACATCTGCACGTCGATCGCGTCGAGATGCTTTTGCAGCGACAGGATCGCGAAATCGGTGATCTCGCGTTGATTTTCATTGAGCGTGGCACTGTTGGCCGTCATCACGCCATAGACGTTGAGGCCTAGCGTCGGGACCTGTCCCGGATTGTTGGGTACTTGGAACTGACTGTTGACGCCGCCGAGGATCAGGCTGAGACGGGTTTGCGGATCGATGATGCCCTCGACGAACGCCAAGCCGTGGAATTGGTTGGTCGTATCGTGGAGTGCGTCATAGGTCGCCGCGGGATTTTCGATGCCCCGATCGTTGTGCAGATAGTCGCCGGTCACGAAATAATCGACCGGCCCGGACTGGCCGCCGTACGAAAAACTCGGCTGCAGCCAGTCAAAGCTTCCGCCATAGGCTGAAATCGTCAGGCCCGGATCGGTAAGTCCGGTCTTCGTTTGGATGTCGACGACACCCGCCGTCTGGAAACCGTACTGGGCAGGCAGCGCACCGGTGATCAGTTCAAGGGAGTGGGCGAAGCGGCTTTCCAGCACTTGGCCGAAGACAGACAGCCCCTCCGGCAGTTCGACCCCGTTGAGCCGGTACTGGACGTTTGCGTGATCACCACGGACATGAATTTGTCCAAAGCTATCCTGCACCACGCCCGGTGCCTGAAGAAGGACCTGATTGAGCGGGGCGTTGTCTCCCTGCGGCAGGGTTTGCAGCGCCTCCGGCGAGAAACTGTAGGTCGAGGCACCCAGGCTCGGCTGTATCTCGTCACGGGCCCGGTTGAGTTGCTCCGCGACGACGTCAACCGTCGGCAGCGTCGTGGTTTCGGTGTCGGGCGGAACCTCCGCCGCTTGCGCCAGCCCGGCAATGACGCCGATCCCTGCCACGCTCGCGATCATCCCCCGCCAACGCCAGCCCCCCATCCGCCCGCTCCCTGCATGTTATGTTATAACATAACATTCCGCGGCCAGACACAAGTGGTAGACGCGTCCAACTCCTGGGACGAAGGGTTAAGCCGCCCGGCGGACCGCCGCGCGCGGTGCCAGGCGGAACATCGGCGCGTGGTCCGGCGCGGTGGTGATCACCGGGCGCGGAATCACGGGGCGCCCGTCGGCCAGCGTGATGTCAAAGGCGCGCACGACGCAGGCAAGACCCAGCACCGCCTCGGCCAGCGCGAACTGCGCGCCCACGCACACGCGCGGACCAATGCCGAACGGCAGATAGGCAAAGCGCGCCGGCGGCGGGCCCATGAAGCGGTCCGGGTCGAACGCCTCCGGCGCGTCCCACAGGCGGCGGTGGCGATGCAGCACCCAGGGCGAGATCAGCACCGTGGCGCCGGCGGGGATGTCGAGGTCGCCGGCCCGGTCCGCCGCGCGGGCCATGCGCGCGATGGTGTAGGCGGGCGGATACAGGCGCAGCACCTCGTTGACGACGGCGCGCGTGCAGGGCAGCGCCGCGATCGCCTCCTGCGCCGTCGCGGGCGACAGCGGGGCGGCGGCGGCCTCGGCCGCGACGCGGGCCTGCACGTCCGGCGCCTGCGCCAGCAGCCACAGCGACCAGAACAGCGTCAGGCCGGTCGTCTCGTGCCCGGCGATGATCATCGTCGCGGTCTGATCGCACAGGGCGGCGCGGGAGAACCCCTCCCCCGTCTCCGGGTCGCGGGCGAGGCGGAGCGCGTCGAACAGGTCCCGCGGCGGATCGGCCGGCGGCTGCGCGAGCCGCGCGCCGATCAGCCCGTCCATGAAGCGCATCCAATGCGCGCCGAAGCGGCGGCGGAAGAAATCATGCGGGCTCGGCACGCCCGGCGGCAGCAGCATGTCGAGCGCATAGGGCCGCGCCAGCCGCTCCGCATACTGCATCAGCAGCCGCCGCATCTCCGCGCCGTGCGCGCGCATCTCCAGCGAGAACATCGAGCGGCCGGCGATGTCGAGCGCCATGTGCTGCATCGCGGTCAGCAGATCGACGCCGCCGCCGCCCCGTCGCGCCAGGGCGGCGACCGTCTCCTCGGCCCCGGCGACGATGTGGGCGGCGAGCACCGGCATCATGCGCGGCGCGAGCGCGGGGGCGACGGTGCGGCGTTGCAGCCGCCACGCCTCGCCCTCGGACAGCAGCAGGCCGTTGCCGATGATCGGCGACAGGATGCGCCGGCCGGCCGGCGTGCGCGCATAGTTGTCGGCATTCGTCATCAGCACGCGCTGGATCGCCTCCGGCGCGTTGACGATCATGCTGACGCGGCCAAGCTCGCGGCGCGTGACGGTCCATTCCTCGTAGGCGGCGCGGGTGAACATGTCGAGCGCGTTGGCGCGGATCGCCCGCAGGAAGGCGAGGAAGCCGAGCGGCGCCTCCGGCGGTTGCGGCACGTGCGGGACAAACACGTTCATCGGACATTTCTCCCTGACGGGCGCATCGGCGATACTGCGCCGTAGCAGGAACAGGCGGAACGATCGACATGAGTCTGAAAGGCCAAGCCTACATCGTCGGTGCGTACGAGCATCCGACGCGCCGCGCGCCCGACAAGTCGGTCGCCCAGTTGCATGCCGAATGCGCGGCCGGCGCGCTTGCCGATGCGGGACTGACCAAGGACGACGTGGACGGCTATTTCTGTGCCGGCGACGCGCCCGGCATGGGGCCGCTGTCGATGGTCGACTACATGAACCTGCGCGTGCGCCATATCGACGCGACCGATATCGGCGGCTCGTCCTATCTCATGCTGGTCGCCCACGCCGCCGAGGCGATCGCCGCCGGGCGCTGCAACGTGGCGCTGATCACGCTGGCCGGACGGCCGCGCAGCGAGGGGATGGCCACCGGCACCGCGCCGCGCCAGGGCAGCCCGGCGCAGCCGGACATGCAGTTCGAATACCCGTTCGGCCCGACCGTGACGAACCTCTATGCCATGTGCGCCATGCGCTACATGCACCAGTTCGGCACCACCAGCGAACAGCTCGCCTGGATCAAGGTCGCGGCGTCGCATCATGCCCAGCACAACCCGCACGCCATGCTGCGAAACGTCGTCACGGTAGAGGAAGTGGTCGCCTCGCCGCTGGTCGCAACCCCGCTGCACCGGCTCGACTGCTGCGTCATCAGCGACGGCGGCGGCGCACTGG
Organism: Acidisphaera rubrifaciens HS-AP3; assembly: GCF_000964365.1. Classification (GTDB taxonomy): domain Bacteria; phylum Pseudomonadota; class Alphaproteobacteria; order Acetobacterales; family Acetobacteraceae; genus Acidisphaera; species Acidisphaera rubrifaciens. The sequence continues at coordinate 6,106 of NZ_BANB01000623.1, forward strand.
TGGTGACGCGGCCGGAAATCGCCCGCCGGCTCAACCGGCCGCGCGTGCGCGTCATCGGCGCGGGCGAGGCGGTGAAGGGCCAGCTCGCCGGCGACGTGGACATCACCTACAGCGGCGCCCGCTTCTCCGGCGCGGCGGCGTTCGAGATGGCGGGCGTCAAGCCGGCCGACATACGGTACGCGTCGATCTATGACAGCTTCACCATCACCGTGCTGATCCAGCTGGAGGATCTCGGTTTCTGCGAAAAGGGCCAGGGCGGGCGGTTCGTCGCCGACGGCAACCTGATTTCCGGCGTGGGGCGGCTGCCGTTCAACACCGACGGCGGCGGGCTGTGCAACAACCACCCGGCCAATCGCGGCGGCATCACCAAGGTGATCGAGGCGGTGCGGCAGCTGCGCGGCGAGGCGCATCCGGCGGTGCAGGTGCGCGACTGCGCCCTCGCCCTCGCGCATGGCACGGGCGGGCAGCTCGGCACCCGGCACGGCAGTGCCACGCTCATCATGGAACGGGAGTGACGACGATGGCCGCAACAAGCGCCGCGCGCGTGCCGGGTTTCGTCGGCACGCCCGACAGCAACCCGGAAAACGCCCCGTTCTGGCAGGCCTGCACCGAGGGACGCCTCCTCCTTCGCGCCTGCGAGGCGTGCGGGCGGGCGCACTGGTATCCGCGCGCGATCTGTCCGCACTGCTTCAGCGACCGCACCGTCTGGCGCGACGCCGCCGGCACCGGCACGATCTATAGCTACAGCCATGCCGTGCGGGCCGAGGTGCCGTATGTCATCGCCTATGTCACGCTGGCCGAGGGGCCGACGATGCTGACCAACATCGTCGAGTGCGACCCGGCGGCCCTGAAGATCGGACAGGCGGTGCGCGTGACCTTCGTGCCGACCGAGGGCGGGCCGCCGGTGCCGATGTTCACGCCCGCCTGATGGGCTGACGCCCGCTTTGCCGCCGCCGGCCTGCTGTCCGTAAACCGTGAAATGATCACGCAGAT
>NZ_BANB01000622.1 GCF_000964365.1 Acidisphaera rubrifaciens HS-AP3
GAGGCGACGGTCGCGGCGGTGCGCGCGGCGGGCGGGGAGGCGCGGTTCGTCGCGGCCGATGTCACTCGGGCGGCGGAGGTGCGTGGCTACGTGGACGCGGCGGTGGCGGCATACGGTCGGATCGACGCGTTCTTCAACAATGCCGGGATCGAGGGGCGCGTCCGTCCGACCGCCGAGTATGACGAGGACGTGTTCGACGCGGTGATCGCGGTCAACCTGAAGGGGGTGTTCCTCGGCCTGCGCCACGTGCTGCCGGTGATGCTGCGCCAGGCCGGCGGGGCGATCGTCAACACCGCCTCGACCGCGGGGGTGATGGGGGCGCAGGGGCTGTGTGCCTATGTCGCGTCCAAGCACGGGGTGATCGGGCTCACGCGCACGGCGGCGAGCGAATACGGCCATGCCGGCATACGGGTCAACGCGGTGTGCCCCGGCCCGACCGACACGCGCATGATCGCCTCGCTCGAGGAGCAGTCGGCGCCGGACGGCCGCAACAGCGTGCGCGAGCGGTATAAGGCGGCGATCCCGATCGGGCGCTATGCGGCGGCCGAGGAAGTGGCCAACCTCGTGCTGTTTCTCTGCTCCGACCTCGCCGGCAGCATATCGGGCGCGCAGTACCTGATCGACGGCGGGCGCCTCGCCAGCCCGAACGCGCTGCGCAGCGTTGCGGGGCGGTGATGTTGGGAAAGAATTAGGGAATGGGGTGGCAGGCTCCGGGGCGGAGAGGGAGACGGGGTAATGCAGACCGAGTCCGGATGGGCGTGGCGCGACGGACAGGCGGGGTATCCGCCCGCGGCGACGCGGTCGGCCCGCACGCAGGCGCGACGCGCGCGGGGGGCGGCGAATCACGCGCGCGGTCGCCGGGCGGAGGCGCTGGCGCGCGCGGCGCTGGAACGTGACGGCTGGACCGTGCTGGGTGATCGTGTGCGAACGCCGGCCGGCGAGATCGACCTGATCGCGGAACGCGACGGGATGCTGGGCTTCATCGAGGTCAAGGCGCGCCCGACGCTCGCGCAGGCCGCGGCGTCCCTCACGCCGCGCCAGCAGGCGCGGCTGCTGGACGCGGCGGAGATCGTCCTGGGCGAACATCCGGACTGGGGCGCGGCCGGCGTGCGCTTCGACCTGCTGCTGGTCGACCGGGCCGGGACAGTGCGCCGGATCGCCGACGCGTTCTGGCGGCAATAAGCGCACCGGGACAATTCGGGGCACGGACCGGCCGCCGCTCAGCGTCGCCCGTGCTGGCGGTGCCGGTAAGCGAGGGCTTCGGCGACGTGGGCGCGACCGATCGCCGGTGCTTCCGCGAGATCGGCGATCGTCCGGCCGACGCGCAGCACGCGGGTATAGCCGCGCGGCGACAGGCGCAGCCGGTCCATCGCCTGCTCCAGCAGGTCGCGTGCGTCCGGGTCGAGCACGAGTTGCGCAAGGTCGGCCTCCGCATTGGTTGCGGCGATGCCCGCGCCTGACGCGTCCGCTCCGGCCGCCTGCGCCG
>NZ_BANB01000621.1 GCF_000964365.1 Acidisphaera rubrifaciens HS-AP3
CCGTGGATCGGCGGCCTCGCGCTGCGAACCGGGGACGGCACGGCGGCGTTGCGGGACTGTCTGACGGACGCGGGCGTGCCGTTTGCCGCGACGCCGGAGGGTGTGCTTGTCCTGCCTGAGCACACGGGCGGTCCCGTGCTGCTTTTCACCGGCTGACCCCGGCCCGCCATCGCCGGGACCAGACGACGAGGTCGCCCATGCGTCCCTGTATCGCCCTGCGGCTGGTGGTGCCGCTCGCGCTCGTGTTGTCGCTGGACGGTTGCGGGGCGCTGCTGTCCGCCACCACCGACACGGGCGCGGGCGTCGCGAGCGCGGGCATCGCCAACTCCTTCACCCGCAGCGCCGCCGCCGCGACGGCGATCGGCCTCGGCGTCGCGGCCGGCGCCGATGCCGGGCTGCAATACGCCGAGCGCAAGGTCCACAGCTATGAGCAGGACCGGATCGCCGCCGTCGCCGGCACATTGACGCCGGGTGCAGTCGCTACCTGGAGCGTCACCCACACGGTGCCGATCGAGAGCGACGAACATGGCGAGGTCGCGGTCGTCCGCGACGTCGGCAGCGACCTGTTCGCCTGTCGCGAGATCGTGTTCTCGGTCGACACGACCGACGACGGGAAGCCGCACCGCGAAGTCTTCACCGCGACCGTCTGCCGCGACGGCACCACCTGGAAATGGGCATCGGCCGAACCCGCGACGGCGCGCTGGGGCTCGCTGCAGTGAGGCGTGGCGGCTGCGCGGTGGCGGTCGGGTGCTGCCTGCTGCTCGGCGGCTGCAATTCGATGTCGGCTCTGATCGGCATCGGCGCGGGCGCGGTCGCGGGCGGCGCGTCGGCCAATCCGGCGGTCGGCTTCGCGGTGGGCGTGGGCGTCGCTGCCGTGTCCGACTACAGCATCCGCTACTACGGCCGCACCCGGCAGGGGGCGGAGCAGGACGCCATCGCCGCGGCGGCGGGCGATCTCCCGCCCGGCGGCAGCGCCACATGGCAGATCCGGCACACCATCCCGTACGGCGACGAGGCCGGCACCCTGAAAGTCGTGCGCGACATCCCGAACCCCCTGGCGTCCTGCAAGGAGGTGGTGTTTTCCGTGGTGGACGGCGAAGGCAAGGACCGCACGCGGGCCTGGTACGACGCCGATATCTGCCGGCAGGGGACGCAGTGGAAATGGGCGAGCGCGGAGCCGGCGGTGGCGCGGTGGGGCTTCCTGCAATAGCGCCCGTCGCCGTCTGCCTGCCCCCGCGCGAGGGCTACGGTCCCGGCCGCGCCGGGGCGATCGGCATGATCGTGGCACGCCTCGCCGATGCCGGCACGCTGGTGGTCGGCGGCCCGCAGGCCGGCCCCCTGTTCGACGCGGGGAGCTATCTGGCGGCGCGGCCGGGCCTGTTCGGCCTGAGCGCGAATGCCCGCCACGCCGCGGGGGTTGCGCGGCTGCTGCGCGCGCGGCGGCCGCGTCTGATCGAGGTCTATAACCGCCCGCTGATCGCGCTCGCCATCGCCCGCCGCCTGCCCGGCACGCCGGTCGTGCTGTGTCT
>NZ_BANB01000620.1 GCF_000964365.1 Acidisphaera rubrifaciens HS-AP3
TACGATCCAGACTGATCGGCTACCGCTCTAGGTCGTATGAGCGGTGGAGCAGTGCCCGCAGCACCCTCGGGCTGACGCCGTTGATCGGCTGATGAGCACCGAACGCTTCGAAGACCCAGCGGAAATCGTCTGTCTCGATTGCTTTGATGCGGATCGAGCGTCCGCCTTCGATGGCGATAAGCTTCTCCCTTGCCGGCACGTAGTCCGCCGGCATGTTCTGTCGCCATTCCAGAAAGTAGATATTCGGGATCGTCGCGTCAGCGGGACCCACTCGTGGGAGACATTCATCAATGTCTGATAGGACGGTCTGGATATTTGGATCGGTCGCGCTATAGCCGACAAATAGAAGCGGATGCTCAGTGAAGTAGGTCAGGAGCTTGGCGCTGAGGTACTTCTTCTTTCGGAGGAATTCGTCGTAGTCTTGCTGGGTAAAGATCAGGCTGTTGTAATCCGACACGCAGCCGTGAATTTTGAATACCTCGCCAATCAGGATCTGCACTCCTTGTATGATCTGCTGTCCGATGACGGGCTGATATTCGGGAAAAACGAGTTCAAGAAAGCGGTCGTAATTTGTAGTGATGACGGCATGCGGGTTGATGCCCTTTAGAGAAGCTAGAGCGGTAGCCGATCAGTCTGGATCGTAGC
>NZ_BANB01000619.1 GCF_000964365.1 Acidisphaera rubrifaciens HS-AP3
GTTGTCGGCAAGCTTTCCGCCGGTGCCCTGGCTGGCCGCGGCGCTGTCCATCCGCAGGGCGTTCAGCGCGAAGGAGTGCTGGATCAGCGCGACGGCATCGCCGAGGTCGCCGGCGTCGTCCCTCATGCGGCAGGGGGATTCATGCGGCGGCGGGCTGCGCGCGCGCCTCGGACACCAGACGGGCGGCCTCCGCTCCGCGGATTTTCGCGATATCGTCCTGATATTTCAAGAGAATGCCCAGCGTCTCGTCCACCGCTTCCGGCGTCAGCTCGGTCTGGTCGAGATGCGTCAGGGCCGAGGCCCAGTCGATCGTCTCGGCGACGCCCGGCAGCTTGAACAGGTCTGTGGATCGCAGACGCTGGACGAAGGCGACGATCTCCGCCGACAGGGCGGCCGGCACGTCCGGCGCGCGGGCGGCCAGGATCGCCCGCTCGCGCCGCGCGTCGGGGTAGTCCACCCAATGGTAGAGGCAGCGCCGGCGGATCGCGTCATGCACCTCGCGGGTGCGGTTCGACGTGAGCACCACCACCGGGCGCGTCGTCGCGCGGATCGTGCCGAGTTCCGGGATGGTCAGCTGGAAATCCGCCAGCACCTCCAGCAGGAACGCCTCGAACGGTTCGTCGGCCCGGTCAAGCTCGTCGATCAGCAGCACGGCGGGCGGCAGGTCGGGGTCGATTGCCGAGAGCAGCGGCCGTCCCTGCAGGAAGGCGCGGGTATAGATCTCGCCGGAGATACGGTCGCGGTCGGTCTCGCCCGCCGCCTCGGCCAGACGGATCGCCATGAGCTGGCGGGCGTGGTCCCACTCATAGGCCGCCGCCGCGAGGTCCATGCCGTCATAGCATTGCAGGCGCACCAGCCGCCGGCCGAGACCGGTGGCCAGGACCTTGGCGATCTCGGTCTTGCCCGTGCCGGGCTCCCCCTCCAGCAGAAGCGGGCGCCGCATGGCGAGGGCGAGGTGGACGGTGGTCGCCAGATCGCGGTCGGCGATGTAGCCGCCGTCCGCGAGCAGCCGCGTCGTCGCCTCGACCGAGCCGGGAAGATCCGTCACGTTACAGCGAGTTCCCGAAGATCAGCAGCAGGACGAACAGGAAGATCACGCTGCCGATCCAGAACACGATGGGCATGCCGAGCGGCTCGCGCGGCACCATCGAGAACACGCTGATGGCGGCCGGCGGCGGCGTGGGCTGGCTCGGCGGCGGGGATTCGATTGCCATGGTATCTCCTGGTTCGGCTCCGGCCACCGCACCGGCCGGCGCCATGTCGGCGGCAACCCGGGCGCTGAACCGGTCAAAGAACTGATCGGCCATCTGCTTGGCGCTGGCATCGATCAGGCGGGCGCCAAGCTGGGCGATCTTGCCGCCCACCTGCGCCTTGACGTCGTATGTAAGCAACGTGCCGGCGGCGTCATCGGCCAGCGCGACATGTGCCCCGCCCTTGGCGAAGCCCGCGACGCCGCCCTGGCCCTCGCCGGTGATGGTGTAGCTGGTGGGCGCCTCGATGTCCGACAGCTGCACCCGGCCGTTGAAGCGCGCCGAGATCGGCCCGATCTTCACCGCGGCCGTGGCGGAGAACTCGTTCTCCGCCGTGCGCTCCAGCTTCTCGCAGCCCGGGATGCAGGCCTTCAGCGTGTCGGGGTCGTTGAGCGCGCTCCAAACCCGCTCGCGCGGCGCGGGGATACGCCGCTCGCCGGTCATGTCCATTCGTATTCTCCGTTGCGCGGCGCGGAAGTTACTTGCACGGTCCCCGCCATGCAACCGACAGCCATGGCCGCGCGCCGCCCCGGCCATGGGGGACGGCCCTCGAAAACACGTCCCCGCATCCTGGGTTGCATCACTTTTCTGAGCGGCCTGGCGGTCTGCCGGCCCGCCCTGGCCGCCACGCCGGGGACCGAGGCGGCGGCGCACCTCGCGCCGGCCTGGGGCCTGCCGTTCCTCGGCGTCCTGCTGTCGGTGGCGCTGTTCCCGATCGTCGCGCCACGGCTCTGGCACCGGCGCATGGGGCTGGTCCTGGCGGGCTGGGTGATCGCCCTGGTCATCCCCGACATGGCGCTGCACGGCCCGGCCGTGGCGCTGGCGGAGGTGTGGCATGCCGTCCTGCTGGAATACCTGCCGTTCGTGATCCTGCTGCTGGCCCTGTTCACCACCGGCGGCGGGGTGCTGATCAGCGGCGGTCCGTGGGGCCGGCCGGCGGGCAACACGCTGCTGCTGGCGATCGGCACGCTGCTGGCGGGCGTCATGGGCACGACCGGGGCCGCCATGATCCTGATCCATCCGCTGCTGCGCGCCAACGCGGCCCGTCGTCGTCGGCGGCACCTTGCCATCTTCCTGATCATGTTGGTCGGCAATATCGGCGGCGCGCTGTCGCCCCTGGGGGACCCGCCGCTTTATGTCGGCTTCCTGCGCGGCGTGCCGTTCTTCTGGCCCACCGTGAACCTCGCGCTGCCGGTCGCGACGATCGCCGGGCTGTTCCTGATCGTCTTCTACCTGCTCGACCGTCGCCTGTTCGCCGAGGAGGCCGCCCCGCTGCCGCCGCCGCGCGCGCCGCTGCGTGTGCGCGGCTGGGTCAACGTGGCGCTGCTGGGCGTGGTGATCGCGACCGTGCTGGGCATGGGGCTCTGGCACCCTGGGGCGGTGACGCTGGCCGGGCAGCGGATCGGCGCGGAGCGGCTGGCGGGCATGGCGATGATGCTGGCGGTGACCCTCGCCTCGGTCGCCGCCACGCCGCGCGCGGTGCGGCAGGGCAATCTCTTCACCTGGGCGCCGATGACGGAGGTCGCGACCTTGTTCCTCGCGGTGTTCATCACGATCGGGCCGGTGATCGCCCTCCTGCATGCCGGGCTGGACGGCCCGGCGGCGCCGCTGCTGCGGCTGATCCAGGGGCCGGACGGGCATCCGGCGCCGCTGCCGATGTTCTGGCTGAGCGGCGGCCTCGCGGCGTTTCTCGACAACGCGCCGTCCTATCTCGTGTTCTTCGAACTGGCGGGCGGCGATCCGGCGGTGCTGACCGGCACGCTCGCCCCGGTGCTGCGGGCGCTGGCCTGCGCCACCGTGTTCTTCGGCGGGCTGACTTATATAGGGAACGCGCCGAACCTGATGGTGACGTCGATCGCGTCGCACCGGGGCGTGCGGATGCCGGGCTTCTTCGGTTACATGCTGTGGTCCTGCGCGCTTCTGCTGCCGTCCCTCGCGGCGATCGGGCTGCTGTTCTTCCGCTGATCGCGCGGCCGGGCGGCCGGCGCCGGCTCCGCATGGCACCTCGGCGGGTTCCGCGTCCGCGCCGGTTCCGCTAGGACAGCCCGTCCGGTCCACCATCAGCGCGGAGTCCCCCCATCGTGACCTATCTCGTTGCCGACGACCTCCCGCGCGAGCCGGCCGGTGCGCGTCTGCGCGCGCTGCTGGCGCGACCGGGCATCCTGCCGATGCCGGGCGCGCATAACGGCATGGCGGCCCTGCAGGCCCGCCGCGCGGGGTTCGAGGCGCTCTATCTGTCCGGCGCCGCGATGACGGCGTCGATGGGGCTGCCGGATCTCGGCGTCATCACCGTCGAGGACGTGTGCTTCTTCATCCGCCAGGTCGCGCGGTCCTCCGGCCTGCCGGTGCTCGCCGACGGCGACACCGGCTACGGCGAGGCGCTGAACGTGATGCACATGGTCCGCAGCTTCGAGGACGCGGGTGCGGCGGCCGTGCATATCGAGGACCAGCTTCTGCCCAAGAAATGCGGGCACCTGAACGACAAGCGGCTGGCCGACGCGCACGACATGGCGGCCAAGGTCGCGGCGGCGGCGCGGGCGCGGCGGCATCTCGTGATTATGGCGCGCACCGATGCGGCGGCGAGCGAGGGGATGGACGGGGCGGTCGCCCGGGCGCGCCTGTTCGTCGAGGCCGGCGCCGACGCGATCTTCCCCGAGGCGCTGACCACTGCGGAGATGTTCCGCGAGTTCGCCCGGCGCATGCACGCCTGGCGCCCCGACCTGCCGCTGCTGGCCAACATGACCGAGTTCGGCCGGACGCCCTTCTTCACCGCCGCGGAGTTCGCGGACATGGGCTACAAGATGGTGATCTGGCCGGTGAGCGCCCTGCGCTGCGCCAACCGGGCGCAGGAGGAGCTTTATGCCGCGATCGCCCGCGACGGCGGCACGCAGAACATGGTCGACCGCATGCAGACGCGCGCGGAGCTCTACGAGACGATCGACTATGCCGGCTACGAGGCGCTCGATGCGTCGATCGTCAAGACCGTCGTGCCGCAGGGCATGCCGCAGCGCGAGGTCGTGTGACCGGGCGGCGTCAGGCGCGGCCGGGCTGAGGGATTAGGGGGGCGCGGCATGAACGAGCGCGACATCGCGCCGGACGACCCGCACGACGCGGCGGACGCCGCGCCGCCGGTGCGGGCGTATGTCGCGCGCACGCTGCGCGCCGAGGTCGATCTGCTGGAACGACTGCTCGCGACGACGCCGTCCGGGGATGCCGTCCCGGCGACGCCGATGCCGCGCAACCTCCACGACCGGCCGCATGTCGTGAAGCTGATCGAAAGCCGCGTCGGCGGCAGGATCATCACGATCATGCAGCATGCATCCTGGGCGCTGCGCAAGCGGGTGGTGCGGCTCCGCCACCTGCGCGCCCGGCTGCGCCGTCTCGGCGCCCGCGAGGCGGTCCAAGCGGTGGGCGCGCCGGCCGGCGACGACGTCGCGGCCC
>NZ_BANB01000618.1 GCF_000964365.1 Acidisphaera rubrifaciens HS-AP3
GGCCGTGGAATGGCGCTCCCGGCCGCCTGCCGCCGTGCCGCGGTCGCCGCCGCGCTTGCCTGCACGCGCCGCGGCAGCCAGACGAGCCTGCCCACCGCCGCCGAGATCGAGGCGGCGCTGGCGGAAGGTCAGGCACGGGCCTAGCCGGGCGTGGGCACCGCGAGGCGCTGGCGGGCCGAGGCGAACGGGCCCTTCGGCGTGCGTTCGGGGGCGAAGCGGGCGAAGCCGATCGCCGGCATGTCGAGATAGATCGCCTCCATCCCGCCGGCCATCCGATAGGTCTCGTGCCAGATCCCCGTGCCGCCCGCGTCGCGCACGAAGCGCGCCCACCACGTCCGATGCGGCTCGCTGCGGGTGAAGCGTTCGAGCGAGTCCAGATCGCGCCAATACTGGCGGAATCCGACATGGCGCAGGCTGTAGAGCATCTGCTCCTCGGCCAGCAGGCCGTCCGGCTGGGCGTCGCGGGCGGCGTTGAGCTGCGGCCCCACGCCGAGCAGGGTCCGCACGCCGCGCCAGCGGGTGACCCGCATGCCGAGCATGATCACGACCAGCTGCGGATACGCCGACAGGTCCACCGAGCGGCGCGGGGGTGATGCTTGCACGGCGGCCTCCTCTGATGTGTATGACGTAAACATAAAGGGGCGAAGTTTACGATGTCAACATCGGGGGCGCGCTATCACCACGGCGATCTGCGCGCGGCGCTGGTGGGGGCGGCGCTGGGGCTGCTGCGCGAGGTCGGGGCGGCGGGGCTGTCGCTACGCGCCGTCGCCCGGGCGGCGGGCGTGTCGGCGATGGCGCCGTACCGGCATTTCCCCGACAAGGACGCGCTGCTGGCGGCGGTGGCGACGCACGGTTTCGCCCTGTTCGCCGCGCGGCTGGAGGCGGCGCTCGCGGATGCGCCCGGCCCGCGGGCGGCGCTGATCGAGCAGGGGGTCGCCTATGTCACCTTCGCCTGCACGGAGCGCGCCTTGTTCCGCCTGATGTTCGGGCCGCTGATCGCCGGGGCCAAGGCGCGGGCGACGCTGCACGAGGGGGGCGCCCCGGCCTATGCGGCGCTGGAGCGGGCGGTCGCGGCGATGGTGGCCGACCCGGCACGACGGCCGGCCGTAGCGCTCTCCTGCTGGTCCGTCGCGCACGGTCTCGCCTGTCTGCTCGTGGACGGACAGGTGGCGATGCCGGCGGAGACGGAGGCGATCGGGGCGCTTGCCCGGTCGGTGCTGGAGCAGGCGGTGCCTTCCTGACCCTCAGGGTATGCGCAGCGCGACGCCCGTCAGTGCCTCGGCGAGGGCGATCAGCCGCGTGCCGGTGGCCGGGTCGCTCGCCTGCGGCTCGATCTTCGCGGCCCCCACCGGACCGCGGCGCTCGCTGGCGCCGGTCGGCCCGTAATAGCCGCCAGGCCGCGCATCCGGCGCCGTCGCGGCATACAGAACCGGCAGGGCGCCGGGGACGGGACCGTGGGCGAACAGGCGGAACACCGTCGGCTTCAGCAGGTTGACGAACGGGATTTCCGCCCCGGCGAAGATGTTGGTCAGCGCCACGCCGGGATGCGCCGCGATGCTGGCGACGGGCGACCCGGCGGCGCGCAGCCGCCGGTCGAGTTCGATCGCAAGGATCAGGTCCGCCAGCTTGCTCTGCGCATAGGCGCGCAGGCGGGCATAGGCCTTCGTGCTCTGCGGATCGTCGAAGTCGATGCGCGCCCGCCGGTGCGCGATGCTGGCGACGGTGACGATCCGCCCGGCCGGCGCCCGCGCGATCGCCGGCAGCAGCAGGGCGGTGAGCATATAGGGCGCGAGGAAGTTCACGCCGAACTGCAACTCGAAGCCGTCGGCGGTCGTCAGACGGCGGGGCGGCGCCACGAGCCCCGCGTTGTTGATCAGGATGTCGAGCGGCTGGCCGTCGCCGGCGACGGTCTGCGCCAGCGTGCGCATCGCCATCAGCCGCGCCGCGTCGGCATGGACGAAGCGGGCATTGGCGCGCGGATGCCGCCGCCGTACCTCCGCGACCGATGCCGCGCCGCGCGCGTCGTCGCGCCCGGTCATGATCACCTCGGCCCCGCGCCCGGCCAGGGCCGCCGCCATTTCCAGGCCGATGCCGTTCGTCGCGCCCGTCACCAGGGCCCGCCTGCCCGTCTGGTCGGGAATATCCGCCAAGCCCCAGGCCCGTGCCATGTCGTCTTTCCTGTCCGCCGTGCGGGCCGTTTCGCCCGTCGCCACCCTAACGCATGTCCGGCGGCGTGGCGCTCAGTTTCGCCCGCTCTGCGGGGATCGTTTCAGGCGTGCGCGGATGGCGTCGGCGATCGCGCGATAGGCCGCCGCCGCGTCACTGTCGGGCGCCCCCGCCGCGATCGGCGTGCCCTCGTCGCCGGCGGTGCGGATCGCGGCCAGCAGCGGCACCTCGCCGAGGAACGGCACGCCGAGACGCGCGGCCTCCGCCGCCGCCCCGCCATGGCCGAAGATCTCCGCCCGATGGCCGCAATTCGGGCAGCAGAAATAGCTCATGTTCTCGACCACGCCGAGGACGGGCACCCCGACGCGCTCGAACATCCGCGCGCCCCGCCGCGCGTCGATCAGTGCGATGTCCTGTGGCGTCGAGACGATCACCGCGCCGGCGAGATCGACGCGCTGCGCCATGGTCAGCTGGGCGTCGCCCGTGCCGGGCGGCATGTCCACGATCATCACGTCGAGCGGGCCCCAGTCGCACTGGCCCATCATCTGTTCGAGCGCGCCCATGACCATCGGGCCGCGCCAGATCATCGGCGTCTCGTCCTCCACCAGATAGCCGATGGACATCGTCTTCAGGCCCCAGGCGTCGAGCGGCACCATGCGGCCGTCGCGCAATTCGGGCTTGCGCGCGAGGCCGAGCATGCGCGGCAGGCTCGGGCCGTAGATGTCGGCGTCCAGCAAGCCCACCGACAGCCGCCGGCCGCCCGCGTCCGGCCGGGCCAGGGCGATGGCGAGGTTGACCGCGACGGTCGATTTGCCGACGCCACCCTTGCCCGATGCGACGGCGATGACATGGC
>NZ_BANB01000617.1 GCF_000964365.1 Acidisphaera rubrifaciens HS-AP3
TGGCGTCCCGTAGGGGATTCGAACCCCTGTTACCGCCGTGAGAGGGACGGTAATCCATCCAAATCCGTCCAATCATGTCCACCTAACTGCCTGTTTCTCCTGCCTTCTATCCGTCCCTGTTTATGCTTGTCCAGGCCAGACTAGCGGCATATATTGGACACGTGTTGGACAGATCGCCGCCGGTCTAAGCCGCTGGAATCACAGATTCCGTTTCCAGCGCGCCACGGCGGTAACGTGGGGGAAGGCTGCCGATGGCACGCACGGTGCGCGACGCGAACCTGGAAACCCGAACCGCGCGGGCACGGCTCAAGCCGGCCGGCAAGCCCTATTACCGAGCGATCGACGAGGGGCTGCACCTCGGCTACCGAAAGGGGAAGACCGCTGGTAAGTGGGTCATGCGCTGGTATATCGGCGACCAGACATATCGCACCGAAGCCATCGCGACCGCCGACGATACGCTCGACGCGGACGGCGCCGAGGTTCTGACGTTCGCCCAGGCGCAGGCCGTGGCCCGGACCCGGTTCGTCGAGCAGCGCCGCGTCGCGGCCGGGCTGCCGGCCAAGGCTGGTCCCTACACCGTGCAGCTCTGCATGGCCGACTACCTCACGTGGCTGGAACATAACCGCAAGACCGCGCAGGACGCGCGTTGGCGATCCGATGCGCTGATCCTGCCCATTCTCGGCTATGTCGAGTGCGCGAAGCTGACGACCAAGCAACTGCGGGACTGGCGGGACGCGATCGCCAAGGCCCCTGCCCGCCTGCGCACGAAGAAAAATGAACAGCAGAAGGTCAAAAAGACGGACCCGGAGGAAGACCCGGAGGAAGCCCAGCGCCGCCGCCGCGCCTCCGTCAACCGCGTGCTAACGATCCTGAAAGCCGCGTTGAATCAGGCCTGGCGGGAGCACAAGATACCATCGGATCAGGCATGGCGCGCACTCACGCCGTTCAAGCAGGCTGACGCGGCCCGCGTCCGGCATCTCACGGTCGAAGAATCAAGACGCATCATCAACGGCGCCCAAGGGGCGTTCCGTGATCTTGTGAAAGCCGCCCTGCTGACCGGCGCACGGTTTAGCGAGCTGGGCGCGTTGCAGGTGGCCGACTTTAATGCGGATGCGGGCACCGTCCATGTGCGCATCAGCAAGGGCGGCAAGGGCCGGCAGATCGTCCTGACGGACGAGGGCGTGAAGTTCTTTTCCCGCCTCGCCGCCGGCCGCGCCAGCCGGGACCGGCTGCTTGTTAAGGATGACGGCGGCAGGTGGCTGAAAAGCCATCAATCAAAACCGATGGCGGAGGCATGCAAGGCCGCACGGCTCGAACCGCCCTGCGGCTTCCACACGCTGAGGCACACTTATGCAAGCCTCGCCATTATGAACGGCGCGCCGCTGATGGTGGTAGCGCGTAACCTCGGCCATGTGGATACGCGCATGGTCGAAAAACATTATGGGCACCTCTCGGCGTCCTACGTCGCCGACGCGATCCGGGCGGCTGTCCCGTCTTTCGGCATCACGGCGGAAACAAATGTCGCGGCGATCGGCGGTGCGCGTTGATGTTTCCAATCGCGCTGCCGGACTGGACGCCGCCGGCTGTCGAAAGAATAGTCCGGCGGTTGGAGCAGCAAAGCCCGGTCAGGGCGCATCAGGATATACTGCGTCGTCTCGCGACCGACCCTCGCGTGAAACACGTCTGGACTACCCTGCGCAGCCGCGACCGGAAAACGGGATCGTTCAGATATCCCGCGCGTCTTCCCGCCTCCGCGCCCTGCCTCGCGCCCGAGGCGGCGCAAGACGATGCCCTCGCCCGCACACTCTATTTTGTATATCGAAGCGCGACGGATCAGCGCCGTGTTTCGAAAGCGGATGATTTGGCACCGTTGATCGCCGCGCGCCTCGCAAAAGCCCAAGCACTCCGCGACGTGGCGGCGGAGCTTCGGTCGGCAGTCAGGTTACGGCCTGACCTTGCCATCCCCCAACATTCCGCAGATGCCGAGGCGTTGGAGCGCGTCGCCGCGTGGCACGACCGCCAGACTGCAACCATCCGAGGTCCGGCCGACCCCTTAACGATCACAAACGATCGTGGTGACCCGGTTGTGCGGGCTGTTCAGGCTGACATTGCCGGGCAGCTCTACGATTTGTTCGGCGATCGCCTGGACGGCACGGCCGCCACCCTCGCCGCAGTAGCCCTCGGCGTGACCACCAGCCCGCGCGTGTCACGGTCCGCCTTTTCGAGGCCGAAAGGCGCCCGAAAAAGCTGAGTGCTGCCCGGAAGAATACACCCCTAAGTCCATCAGCGTTCACCGGTTTTCGGAGGCGCACATGGACCACCACACCACTCCAAAGCGGAAGCCGCACCCGCGCAGCGTCGAGGCGTTTTGCCAACGCTGGGGATTTTGCCGCGCAACTTTTTACAATCAGGCGAAACTAGGCCTGATGCCCGACGTGATCCGCGTCGGCTCGCGTGTTGTTATTTCCGAGGCGGCGGAAGCCGCTTGGGCCGAGCGGTCGACCAAGCGGTCTGCGGCATAAAAAAACAGCCCGGCGGTGGAGCGCGCGGGCTGCTGGAGGCTGTGGTCGTTCTCAACGATCAAGAACAATGTAGCCCTTCCAGCGCCTTCGTTCAAGCACTTTTCGCCGGGCATCGGAGATCAACGATGCCTCATTTCA
>NZ_BANB01000616.1 GCF_000964365.1 Acidisphaera rubrifaciens HS-AP3
GTGGCCGCCGCGGCGCCCGCCAGCACCGGGCGCGCGACGGCCAGGATCGCGACGACACCGCCGAACGCCGACAGCATCGCCGCGACATGCAGCCCGCGCAGCAGGATCAGCACGCAAGCGCTCACCGGTGACGCCGCCGCGGCGTCAGCCGGCCACCGTGAAGGTGTAGCTGCCCTGCGTCTTGTGGGTGTCCACCGACGTCGCGTGCCAGGTCACCGTGTAGGTGCCCGGCGAAAGCGTATGCAGCGGCACGCTGAGCGTCTTCGGGTCATCGCCGACATGCTGCGGCGTGTCGAAATCCACGCGCTTGCCGTGGGCGTCGGTCACGGCGATGGTGCTGAAGCGCGTCTCCACCGCCTCGGAGAACGTCAGGGTGACGACCGGCGGCGGGATCGGCTGCTTGCTGCCCGCCGGCGGATCGGCCTGACGCAGCAGCGCGTGCGCTTGGCCGGGCGAGGCCGTGAGCAGGATCGTCGCCGCGAAGCCGGCGGCGAGGAATGAGCGTCTTTGCATCGTCGTCCTCATGGGAAAATGGGCCGGCCGAGACTGTCGGGGAACAGATCGTCGAGGAAGAAGTGGACCTGCATGGTGAAGCCGACATTCGCGCCGGCCGCGGTGTTGAGCGGGATCAGCGCCTCCAGCCCGACCTGGTAGCTGTCCGCGAGATAGATGCAGCCGGGCGCGAGTTGCAGGGTCATCGGATACCCATTCGCCGGCGCGTTGGCCGGTGAATAATAGGTAAGCTCCACCAGCGGGATCAGCCGGTTGACGAAGTCGGGCAGACCGAAATCCCGCACCTCCGTCTGCAGGTACGACATGCTGTACTGAAACGACAGCCCGCCCGTCCAGCCGCCCGGGGTTCCTCCATTGTCGAGCGTGCTGTCGAGCCGCCGGTCGGGGATCACGTAATTGATCTCGCCGCTCAGCGCGAGCGGCCGCAGCAGCGGCACCGGCAGGAACCCCCCGCCCTGCCCGAAATAGAGCGAGGGCACGGTCGAGCCGAACGTGTCGCCGCCCACCGCCTGCGTATGGCTGCCGCCGGCGAAGACGCGGATCACGCCGAGCGAGACGACGGATTCCGTATCCGCGTCGGTGATCGCCTGCCATTTGGCGGTGATGGCGACATTCTCGAACCCGGTCCGCGTCTTCGCCCCGCGCTGGCTCAGGATGTCGTAGCCCTGATTGTAGATCAGCGCCGTGTTCGGGGTGATCGTCTTGTCGTATTCCCACTGCACCGCATACGCCTCCGCCCCGTCCGAGCCGGGCGCGAGCGTGACCTGCGGCAGCGTCGCCTCGTCGGCGGTGCCGGGATCGTCGAAGGTCAGGGTGACGGGAAAGACGCGCGGGCCGACGATGACATGCGCGCGCGCGCCTTCGGGCGCCGCCACGAGGGCAGCACCCAACCCCGCCGCGAGGGCGGTTGTCCTGTACATGGAAAAGCTCCGTGGTTGAGGTCGGGGACGACGTCAGACCAGGAGCGCGGGCGGGCCTCGGGGCGGATGAAGGGCGGCGGGGGGCGCCGGCGGGCCGGTGGCCGGCGGCGGCAGCACGGGCGGCACGTAGCGGACCGCGACCGGCACCGGCAGCAGCGGCGCGCCGGCGGTCATGACAGGCGGGGCGTGGCAGCACAGGCAGCGCGCGCAGTCGAGCAGGCAGCCCGGCGACGGCACGCCGGACTTGCCGTCCCCCGCATGGCCGCAGATCGGGATCGCGAGGCCGAGCACCGTGACGCCGGCCCCGCCGGACCCGCCGCCGCTCACGTTCCCGCTTGGCATATAGGCGCCGGCCGACGCCTGGGCGATCATCGCCAGCGCCGCGATCACGGCGCCCGCCTGCCGCCACCACGCCATCAGACGCAGAAGCGGCGGGGGCCCAAACGGGCGACGATATGATCGGCGCGCTATCACGCGGCGCAGGCTATGCGCGGCCGTGGTAACGTCAAGCGCTAATCGGACGCACCGACACGACACGAGGAGCCACCGTGGCCAGACCCATCCCGACCACCGACACGCGCCGCTACACCACCGTCGCGATCATCCTGCATTGGCTGATCGCGCTCGGCATCCTCGCCAACCTGGTGATCGGCTTCGTGATGTCGAACGTGACGATGGCGACCATGACGAAGTTCCGCTGGTTCCAGTACCACAAGTCGGTCGGCATCACCGTCCTCATGCTCGCGGTGCTGCGCGTGCTGTGGCGGCTGGCGCACAAGCCGCCCCCGCTGGTGCCGATGCCGAAGCTGGAACGGCAGGCGGCGGAAGGGGCGCATGTCGCCCTCTATCTCTTCATGCTCGGCATCCCGCTGACCGGCTGGATCACCGTCTCGGTCGCCAAGCTCGACATCCCGACCGTGCTGTGGGGCGTGATCCCGTGGCCGAACGTGCCGTTCCTCTCGACGCTGCCGAATAAGAAGCCGGTGCACGAGGTGGTGGCGACGCTGCACGGCTGGGGCGCCTATGTGCTGTTCGGCCTGATCGCGATCCATGCGGCGGCGGCGCTGCGCCACCACTACCTCAAGCACGACGCGACGCTGTGGCGCATGCTGCCGCTGGTGCGCCGCCCGCTCGCGGTCGCGGCCCTGGCGGCGCCGCTGCTCGCCCTGCCGGGCACCGCGCGGGCGACCGTCTGGACGCTGGACGCGGCGCACTCCACGCTCGGCTTTACCGGCAGCCAGTCGGGCGATGCGTTCCACGGCCGCTTCCAGCGCTTCACCGCGCGCATCGACTTCGACCCGGCGCATCCGACGGACGGGCACGTTCTGGTGAACGTCGACATGACAAGCGCCACGACCGGCGATTCCGACCGCGATTCCCGGCTGCCCGATCCCGACTGGTTCGACGCGTCGAAACACGCGACCGCGACCTTCGACGCCTCGCATTTCAAGCCCCTCGGCGGCGACGCCTATGCCGCCGTCGGGACGCTGAGCCTGCGCGGCATCACCCATCCCCTGACCCTGCCGTTCAAGCTCACCGTCAACGGCGACACCGCGCACGCGACCGGCACCGTGTCGCTCAAGCGCGACGATTACGGCGTCGGCCAGGGCCAGTGGGCGAGCGGGGAGTGGGTCGCGCTCGACGTCGCGGTGACGGTCGACATCACGGCGACGCGGGCGAAGTAAGTCGGCGGCCGGTGCCCGCCGTCAGTCGCGCGGCCCCGCCGGCGCCGCCGGCTCGGCGGGCGGCGGGGCTTTGTTGAAGTCGCTGCTGGTAACCAGGTCGATCAGCACGGCCTCCGCCGCGTCGCGCGCGAAGCCTGCGGCCGTCGCCTCATCGAGCAGGCTCCGCAGGCGCCGGCGCAGCAGATCGTGAAGCGGGGTGTCACTCATGAAGCGCGTTCCTTTTCCTGCCCGCGGTTGAGTTTCCGGGCGCTCTCGCAAATGCGCTCCCGTCGTCGGTCGTCACCCATGATCGAGTGGGTGGCCAGCAGCGGCCTCCCCTACCGGGACACTCTCAGCGGTGCAGGCGCGTCGCGGATGCGGAATTTTTCTCTAGAGCGGTAGCCGATCAGTCTGGATCGTAG
>NZ_BANB01000615.1 GCF_000964365.1 Acidisphaera rubrifaciens HS-AP3
CGCCGCTGGTGAAGGCGGCGACGGGCGAGGAGGTCTCCGCCGAGGATCTGGGCGGCGCGGACGTGCATGCGCGCACCTCGGGCGTGGTCGATCACTACGCGGTCGATGACCGGCACGCGATCGCGCTGCTGCGCCGCATCGTCGCGGGGCTGAACACGCAGAAGCGGCCGGGCGTGGTGCTGCGCGATCCCGCGCCGCCCGCGTATGACCCGGCGGAGCTGCACGGCGTTGTGCCGGCCAACCTGCGCACGCCCTATGACGTGCGCGAGGTGATCGCGCGCGTGGTGGACGGCAGCGAATTCGACGAGTTCAAGCGGCTGTACGGCACCACGCTGGTCTGCGGCTTCGCCCATATCTGGGGCTGTCCCGTCGGCATCGTCGCCAACAACGGCATCCTGTTTTCGGAGAGCGCGCTGAAGGGTGCGCATTTCATCGAATTGTGCAGCCAGCGCGGCATCCCGCTGCTGTTTTTGCAGAACATCACCGGGTTCATGGTCGGGCGGAAATACGAATCGGGCGGCATCGCCAAGGACGGGGCGAAGCTGGTGACGGCGGTCGCGACGGCGGCGGTGCCGAAGATCACGGTGATCATCGGCGGCAGCTTCGGCGCCGGCAATTACGGCATGTGCGGCCGCGCCTATGACCCGCGCTTTTTGTTCACATGGCCGAACGCCCGCATCTCCGTCATGGGCGGCGAGCAGGCGGCGAGCGTGCTGGCGCAGGTGCGGCGCGACAACGCGCCCGACTGGCCGGCCGAGGAGGAGGAGGCGTTCAAGGCGCCGATCCGCGCCCAGTACGAGACGCAGGGGCATCCGTATTACGCGACGGCGCGGCTGTGGGATGACGGGATCATCGATCCCGCCGACACGCATCGCGTGCTGGGCCTCGCGCTGCATGCGGCGTTGAACGCGCCGATACGAAAGACGCGTTTCGGCGTGTTCCGGATGTGACCGCCATGACGCCGATACGCAGCCTGCTGGTCGCCAACCGCGGCGAGATCGCGTGCCGCATCATCCGCACCGCGCGGCGGATGGGCATGCGCAGCATCGCCGTCTATTCCGAGGCCGACCGCGACGCGCTGCATGTGCGCGAGGCGGACATCGCACTTCCGATCGGGCCGGCGCGGGCGACGGAGAGCTATCTGGATATCGCGCGGGTGATCGACGCGGCGCGGCGCGCGGGGGCGGATGCGGTGCATCCGGGCTATGGCTTCCTGTCGGAAAACCCGGCCTTCGTCGAGGCGTGCGAGGCGGCGGGGCTGATCTTCGTGGGACCGCCGGCATCGGCGATGCGCGCGATGGGCAGCAAGGCGCCGGCCAAGGCGCTGATGGAGCGCGCGGGGGTGCCGCTGCTGCCGGGCTATCACGGCGAGCGGCAGGAGCCGGATTTCCTCGCCGAACAGGCGGCGCGCGCCGGCTATCCGGTCGTCATCAAGGCGACGGCGGGCGGCGGCGGGCGCGGCATGCGCGTGGTGCGCGCGGCCGGGGAGTTCGCGGCGGCGCTCGATTCCGCGCGGCGCGAGGCGGCGGGCGCGTTCGGCGACGAGCGGGTGCTGATCGAGAAATACCTCGACCGGCCGCGCCATATCGAGGTGCAGGTCTTCGCCGACCGCGACGGGCGCGCGGTGCATCTGTTCGAGCGCGACTGTTCCGCGCAGCGGCGCCACCAGAAGGTGATCGAGGAGGCGCCGGCGCCGGGGCTGGATGACGCGCGGCGCGAGGCGATGGGGCGGGCGGCGGTCGCGGCGGCGCAGGCGGTGGGCTATGTCGGCGCCGGCACGGTCGAGTTCGTGACGGACGCGACGGGGTTCTACTTCCTGGAGATGAACACGCGGCTGCAGGTCGAGCATCCGGTGACGGAGTCGATCACCGGCCTTGATCTCGTCGAATGGCAGTTGCGGGTGGCGGCGGGCGAGGCGTTGCCGCTCGCGCAGGACGCGATCACGCGCCACGGCCATGCGTTCGAGGCGCGCGTCTATGCCGAGGACCCGGCGCGCGACTATGCGCCGAGCATCGGGCGCATCACCGCGTTCAACGCGCCGCGCGACATCGCGCGCGTCGACGCGGGCGTGGAGGCGGGCGACACGGTCAGCGTGCATTACGACGCGATGATCGCCAAGGTGATCGTGCATGCGCCGACGCGCGCCGAGGCGCTGGGCCGGCTGCATGCCGCGCTGCTGGCGACCGATGTCGCGGGGGTGACGACCAATCTCGACCTGCTGGCGCGCATCGCGGCGCATCCGGATTTCGCGGCGGGCGGCATCGACACCGGCTTCATCGCGCGCGAGGCGGCGACGTTGCTCGCGCCCGCGCCGCCGCCCG
>NZ_BANB01000614.1 GCF_000964365.1 Acidisphaera rubrifaciens HS-AP3
GATGCCGACCGACGACGACGCCTATGGCCGCTGCACCATCCGCGAGGACGGGCGCCTGCTGTGCCCGGCCTATCTGTTCGAGGTGAA
>NZ_BANB01000613.1 GCF_000964365.1 Acidisphaera rubrifaciens HS-AP3
GCTGCGGAAGAAAGCGCTGTCCTCGACGATCAGCTGGAGGACGAAAGCATGGTCAACGTCGCCAACATCGAGGGGCAGATGCGTGCCTCCTCGTTGCGCCGCGTCGGCGAACTCGTCGAGCGGCACCCCGAGGAAAGCGTCGCGATCATGCGCGGCTGGCTCGGCCAGGGCGCGGCCGCGCGGGGCGACGCCTGATGGCGGGCACGGACACCGCCTCGCGCCTCGCGGGACCGCAGAAGGCGGCGATCCTGATGATGGCGCTCGGCGAGGAACAGTGCGCGCGGCTGTTCGGCCTGATGCACGAGGACGAGATCAAGGAGATTTCGACCGCGATGGCGCAGCTGGGACCGGTGCGCGCCGACCTCGTGCAGCGTCTCTGCGTCGAGTTCGCCGACAATCTCGGCCAGACGGGCAGCCTGGTCGGCAGCTTCGAGAGTACCGAGCGCCTTCTGTCCAAGACCCTGCCGCGCGAGCGGGCGCAGCAGATCATGGAGGAGATACGCGGCCCCGCCGGCCGCACGATGTGGGACAAGCTCGGTAATGTCAGCGAGGCCGTCCTCGCCAACTACCTCAAGAACGAATATCCGCAGACCGTCGCCGTCGTGCTCTCCAAGGTGAAGCCCGACCATGCCGCGCGCGTGCTGACGCTGCTGCCCGAGCATTTCGCGATGGAGGTCGTGATGCGGATGCTGCGCATGGAAAGCGTCCAGCGCGACGTGCTCGACAACGTCGAGCGCACCCTGCGTTCGGAGTTCATGTCCAACCTCGCCCGCAGCACCCGACGTGACGCGTACGAGATGATGGCCGACATCTTCAACAATCTGGACCGGCAGGCCGAGGCGCGCTTCATCACGGCGCTGGAGGAGCGTAACCGCGACTCCGCCGAGCGCATCCGCTCGCTCATGTTCACCTTCAAGGACCTCGAGAAGCTGACGCCGGGCGCCGTGCAGGTGCTGCTGCGGCAGGTCGAGAAGGACAAGCTGCCGCTCGCGCTGAAAGGCGCGTCCGAGGCGATCCGCGAGCTGTTCCTGGGCAGCATGTCCGAACGCGCCTCGAAGATGCTGCGCGACGACATCGCCGCCCTCGGGCCGGTGAAGCTGCGCGACGTGGACGAGGCGCAGGCGGCGATCGTGACGCTCGCCAAGGATCTCGCCGCGCAGGGCGAGCTGGAGATCGGACAGGGCAAGGACGAGGAGCTCGTTTACTGACATGCGCCTGATCGCGCCCACCGATGCCGTGCCACCCGCCTTCGGCATCCTGTACGCCGAGGATTTCGACCTGCCGCCGCCCGACGTGACAACGGCCGCGTCGCGGCCGGCCGCCGCGTCGCCGGACACCG
>NZ_BANB01000612.1 GCF_000964365.1 Acidisphaera rubrifaciens HS-AP3
CGACCGGCACTATGTGCGGACCGCGCTGATCGACGCCGGATTCCACGTCGTCACCTGGGAGTCCGAAACGCTCCGCGAGGCGGCGCGTGGCGACGCGAGCGGGCTCCTCGTGGTCGCGCGGCGGCATCATGCCGCCTGACACGATCATGCCCGCCTGCGTGCCGTCGGTCGGTTGGCCGGACGGCGCGACGGATGACCGCGCGACGGATGACCGGGGGGCAATCGATCGGGCGGCGGACGGTCAGCCGGACGGCCCGGCAAACCCGCGCGCGGATCAAACGCGGGACACTCTGCCAGAGGGGCACGCCCACGGCGCGGTTGATGGCCACCCGGACGATGCCGCGGCCACCGCGCGGCGGCACGACGAGACCGGCGGTCTGCGCGCCTGCGCCGCGGCCCGGCTCAAACGCGGCGATGCGCCCGGCGCCATCCTGTCGCTTGCCCGCCTCTGTGCCCTGGCGCCCACCGATGTGGAGGCGTGGCACGGGTTCGCCTTCGCCCTGGCACTGGCCGGCGAGTATGCCGCCGCCGCCTGTGCGCTGGGGCGCGCCGCGTCCCTGGCGCCGCATCGTTTCGACATCGCCCGCCACTTCGTCGATGCCGCGTTCGAAGGCGGCGCCGACCACCTCGCCCGGGAGGAAACCGCTGCGCGGCTGCGGGCCGATCCGGCGGATCCGGTGGCGATTTTCATGGCCGCGCTCGTGCGCATGCAGGACGGCGGCATCAGCGAGGCGGCCGAACTGGCGGATGCCGCCAGCCTGTTGGCACCCGACGAGCCGGCGGCCGTCGCGCTGCTCGGCCGGATGCTGGTGCGCGGGCTTGACGTGGCACGCGCCCGCGATGTGCTCGAGCGCGCCGTCGCGATGACGCCCGACGACTGGGAGCTGGGAAACGACCTCGCGGTCGCCCTGCTGCGGGTCTATCGCTTCTCCGACGCCTGCGCGCGGCTCGAGGCGCTGATCGCACAGCACGGCGCCAACGACACGCTTCTGTGCAACCTGTCGAATGCGCGGCTCGCGCTCGGCGACCAGCCCGGAGCCTCCGCCGCGGCGGAGGCCGCCATCGCGCGGACGCCGGATGCGATCAACGGCAAGCGGGCGCTGCTCAACGTCCTCGCCTACACGCCCGGCATCACGGGCGCGGCCCTGCTGCAACAGGCGCGCCGGCTCGACCGCACGGAACAGCTGGCGGCACCGGCCCGCTGGCGCACGGGCGCCGACCCCGAACGCCGGCTACGCATCGGGTTGCTGTCCGGCACCCTGAAGGTCCATCCGGTCGGATGGCTCACGCTTGCCGGGATCGAGGCCCTCGACCGCGACGCGTTCTCGGTCGTGGCGCTCGCCCAGCACACCGCCACCGACTGGATCGCACGACGGTTCCAGGCCTGCACGGACTGGCATTCGATCGAGGGCATGGATGATGCCGCCCTTGCCCGTTACGCGCGGACGCTCGACCTCGACATCCTCATCGACCTCGGTGGCTATGGCGACCACGGGCGCATGAGTGCCTGCGCGCTGCGCCTCGCGCCGGTGCAGGTCAAATGGGTCGGCTCCCAGGCCCACAGCACCGGCCTGCGCGCGATGGACTGGTTCATCACCGATCGCTGGGAAACGCCGGACGGTCACGAGGCCGCCTACAGCGAGCGTCTGTTGCGGCTGCCCGATGGTTACGTCTGCTACCTGCCGCCGCCGGACGCGCCGCCCGTAGCACCGCTGCCGGCGCTGTCGCATGGCCACGTGACGTTCGGCTGTTTCAACAACCTCGCGAAGGTCAACCGCACGCTGATCGCCGCCTGGGCGGCGATCCTGCGGCGCGTGCCGACGGCGCGGCTGCGGCTGCGGACCCAGCAATTCGACGACCCGGATGTCGCCGACATGGTGCGCGGCCGCTTCCTCCGGCACGACATCGACCCGGACCGCCTCGACCTGGCCGGCAGCGCCTCGCACCGTGCGTTGCTCGACGACTACCGGCATGTCGACATCGTGCTCGACCCGTTCCCGTATTCCGGCGGCCTGACCACCTGCGAGGCGCTGTTCATGGGCGTGCCGGTCCTCACGCTGCCCGGCGACACGTTCGCCGGACGGCACAGCGCCAGCCATGTCGCGAATATCGGCCTTGCCGGCGACTGGGTCGCCACGGATCTCGACGACTACATCGATCGCGCCGTGCGGCATGCGGCCGATCCCGACCTCCTGGCCGCACTCCGCGCGGGGATGCGCCGCCGC
>NZ_BANB01000611.1 GCF_000964365.1 Acidisphaera rubrifaciens HS-AP3
TTCGCCGGCCGCCGCGCCTCCTTCGGCCGCCTCCGCCGCCTGCTTGCCGACCGCAACCGCGACGCGCCGCGCATCGATGAGGCGATGCGCGAGGCGCTCGAGCGCGCCGCCGCCCAGCGGCGGGCCTATCACGCGGCGGTCGAGGCCGGGCTGCACACGGTCACGGACACGCTGTCGGCCGACGCGCTGGCAAAGCGCTTCACCGACGTGATCCACGCGATCGGCCGGCGGCGGCGCGAGTCCGAGCTGTGGCGCCTGTTCACCCTGATGGGCAACGAGCTGAAGCAACTCGCCGAATTGCGCTTCCAGAAGGAGGTCGACGCCCATATGCGTCGCCACGACGAGCAACGTCCGGCGTCCGACCCCATGACGCCCGACTCCCTGAGGCCCGACTCCCTGGCACCCGGGTCCGCCGCGCGAGGACCCCGGCGATGAGCGGCATGCCGCGTCCGGCCCGCGCCGCGCGCCTCGCGCTGCTGGGGGCCGTGTCCCTGCTCGCGGCCTGCGGCGCGCCGACCTCGGGACAGCTCACGGTGACGATCCAGCCGTCGCAGCAGATCAATCCCAACAGCGAGAACCAGCCGTCCCCGGTCGTCCTGCGCGTCTATGACCTGAAGGGGACGGACTATTTCACGTCCGCGCCCTTCGCCGAGCTGTACCCCACCGAAAGCGCCAAGTTCGGCCCCGACATGCTGGGACGGCGGGAGGTGTTCGTCGAGCCCGGGAAGCCGCTCACCCTGACGGAGGACATGCCGCCGCAGACGACCGCGATCGGCATCCTCGTCGCCTTCCGCAGCCTCGACAACGCGGTCTGGCGCCTGACCTTCCCGGTGGAGTGGGACTCCGACACCAGCATGACGCTGCTGCTGAGCGCACATACGGTCTCGCAGGCCCCGCCCTCGTCGGGCTTCCTCGGGCTGTTCTGACCCGCATGTCCGCAGACAGCCGCCCGCTCTGGTTCGAAGGCCAGCTTGTCCGGCCGCAGCACCTCCAGCACCTGGTGCGCTGGGCGGAGGGCGACCGGACGCGCCACGCCCGTGCCCTGCGCCCCGACGGCTACGGGGTGCACACGATCGAGATCGACGAAAGCCTGCTCGCGCTCGGCCGCGTCGGACTGCGGCGCGGTCTGTTGGTGCTGCCGGACGGCAGCGTGATCGACATCCCCGGACGCGACGCGGAGCCGCCCGCGCTGCGCATCCCGCCGGAGGCGGCCGGACGCACGGTCCGGCTCGCGCTGCCGCTGCAGAGCGGCGACGCGCGCGAGGTGGGGCCGGACGCGCGCTACACGCGCCAGACGCAGCCGGTGCGCGACAGCACCGGCGACGGCACCGCGCAGGACGTCGCGGTGGGGGGCGCCAATCTGCGTCTGCTGCTCGAAGGCGACGCGGAGGGGGATCTGGTCACTCTGCCCATCGCCCGCATCCGGCAGGTGGACGCCGCCGGGGCGGTGCTGCTCGATCCGGGCTTCATCCCGCCCGCGCTGCGGCTCGGCGCGCATCCCGCCCTCGCCGGCTATGCGCGCGACGTGCAGGGCATGCTGGCCGGCCGCGGCGCGTCGCTCGCCGCGCGCATCGACCCGGCGCGCGCCGG
>NZ_BANB01000610.1 GCF_000964365.1 Acidisphaera rubrifaciens HS-AP3
TGGTGGAGCGCGGGCCGGCGGCGATGGCGGGGCTGGGCGCGGCCGGCCGGGCGACGGCGGCGGCGGAGATCGCGGAGGCGTTCCGCTGGGCGTTCCTGACGGTCGCCGCCTATGCCGGCTGCGCCATGGCGCTGGCGTGGTGGGTGCCGGTCCGGCGACTCTAGCTGGCGCTCGCGCGTTGGCATCTCGGATACCGGAGGGCTAACCCCATGCCATGGACCGCCGAGGACGCGCCGCAGCATACCCACAAGGCGACGACCGCGGAGCTGCGCGCGCTGTGGGCCAAGGTCGCCAACGAGACGCTGGACCGCACCGGCGACGAGGGCCGAGCGATCCGCGAGGCCAACGCCGTGGTGGCGCGGGAGGCGGCGCGGTAGGACCCGCGCCTACCGCCCGTCGGCCAGGACGGCGCTGACGCTGTTGTAGGGCGAGCCGTTGATCAGCCGCGTGCTGACCACGGTGTAGACCAGCACGTGCTTCTCCGCGTCCACCGCGCGATGCACCTTGAACGTCTTGAAGAACAGCGAGGCGGAGGTCCAGGCGATCACCTCGGAGTGCGGCAGGCCGGGCGGGATGGTGACCGGCCCGACCGCGCGGCAGGCCAGCGAGAACCGGCTCGGGTCCTCCGCCAGGCCGAGTCCGCCCTTCACCCCGCCGGTCTCCGCGCGCGAGAGGTAGCAGGAGACATTGGCCACCTTCGGATCGTCGTAGCGGGTGACGACCACCCGGTCATCCGGGCCGAGCCAGCGGAAATTGGTGTTGATGCTGTCGATCTTCGTCTGCGCGTGGGCCGCCGGCGCGGCGAGCAGGGCGAGGGCGGTCAGCAGGACGGCGCGGCGCATGGGCGACCTCGTGGCGAAGGGGTTGGAGCGGGAGAGCGGAGCCAGCCGGCGGCGTGCGGGGCGAGCGTGGGGTGTGGCCGGTCGTCAGGGCGGCAGGCTTGCATACGGGTCGTGCGTGAGCACGCCGAGACCGTCGAAGTGACGCAGGTTGCGGGTGAGGACGGTGTAGCCGCGCCCGGCCGCCGTCGCCGCGATCGCGAGATCGGCGAGGCAGGGTGCCCGTCCGGCGGCGCGGGCCCTGTCGGACAGACTGCCGAGCAGCCGCGCGGCCGGCAGATCGAGCGGCAGGACGCGGGCGCTGTAGAGATGCAGCAGCGTTTGCAGCCACGCCGCGAGACGATCGGCCTTCCGGGTCGCGCGTTCCCGGCGGGCCTTGGCGATACCGTCCTCGACCTCGGCGACCGTGATGACCGAGAGATAAAGGCGATCGCTGTTGCCCTCCATCCAGGCAACAAGGCCGGGACCGTGCGCCGCGCGCGCGGGTGCGCCGGCCGAGAGGACGTTGGTATCGACCAGATACACGCGGGTTCAGGCGTCCGGGTCGCGCAGGGCGCCCTGATTCCGCGCCGGCAGGTCGTCCGGCGCGAGCGGGGCGGCCATGAGCAGGCGCCCCAGGCTGGGGACGTGGGACAGACGCTGCCATTCCTCGAAGCTGATGACGACGGCGGCAGGCTTGCCGTGGCGGGTGATGACCGTGGGCGCGCCCGCGCGGGCCTTGTCGATGACCGCCGACAGGGTCGCCTTGGCGTCACGGAGCTGGAGTTCGTTCATCGCTCGGGGACTGTGGCTACTGTGGTCATTTTAGCAATCGAACCGCGCCGATCAAGGGGAGGAAGAGGGGAAACGATGCGGTGCTCGGCGGGTGACGTTTTGCGGGCGACCCGACAATCCCGGCGGCGCGGCGCATGGTCGGCCTCGTTCCTGGGGTGGGGCGGATAGGAGTGCCAGCCGGTGGCGGGGGGGGCAGGGCGGGGGCCGGGTGGCGGCGCTTATCCAAAGGGCAAATCGGATGGCCCAGGAGAACCGTGGGATGGGCGTGGAAGTGGTGGGTTTCGCTGCGCTCCACCCACCCTACGCTTGCTGCGCTCCATCAACCCCACGCTCGCCGTTTAGTAGCGCCCGACGGCAGGGGATCAGCGGCGAACAAGCTACACCCCACGAATGCTTATGACATACGGCCTTAGAAAGGCACTTCATTATCCGAGTCCGCGTTTGGTTCGTCAGGTGATTTCCATAGTCCGCCTAGTGGTTCAATTTGGTTTTGTGGTGGCGCAATGCGCTTCATAGGAGCGTTTAAGCGGAGGGCCGAATCTTCAGACATTCGGGCCTGCCGTATCAGATTGGCTATAGAGTCGATCCACTTTCGAACCGGCCTAAGTTTTGCTTCGGCCTTGCCTACAGTGCCAGCTGCTTCTATCACTAATGCGCCAAAGGCCTCGAACCGTGTTCGGTCTCGGTCTACCTCGGCGGAGAATGCATTTAGCTTATTCATCAATGCATCTTTACGTGTCGACGGAAGGTCGCCGTCTTCTATGGTCAGCTTTATTTTGCTGATCAAATCACGGATCTTCTCGCGTGCTTGGGGCTCCAGCCGTACGGAGACACGCCGATCGGCCGTCGAGTATCGGACTTTTATAGTTGTGATCGCCGCATCGATATCGAATTTAATTTGCACAAAGTTTTTCGTATTATTTGCAGCTGCTGGATTATTCATCCAGTATTCCAGGATGTCGAGTTCAAGGGCTCGTGCTGTAGCTATGACTTGATTGATGTAGGTTTGCATAAAATGATTATAGACGTTGTAATAACTGTCTTCATTGTTACTATTTAGTTGGTTTAGTTCCGCATCTAATTTTGCTCTATAAATCTTTTCGAAGTGCAGAAACGCTAGGCTGTCATCAGCCGGCCGGTTTCTGAACTCCTCCTCAATCAGCTCATCCAACATAGCCTTGGCGCTCCTTGACCTTGAGCGTGCGGGGTAACGGCTGCCTGTGCCATTCAGAGTTAGTTCGAGAATATGGTGGTCGGTCCTTAAGTGCGATTTGCCCCAACTCTGTAAGTGGTCGATCCCAAGCAGGTCCCGCTGAATGGCCGCAGCCGACAATTTCGCATGCTTTAGCTACTATATTCGGCTCGTGCGGCGGATGTTTCCGCCGACAGCCGCGCAAAATCACTATGGCATGCTGCTTTCCTGCTTTCTCAGCAAAGCCGTTGTAACCCGGTGCTTCACCCGCGTCCCAGGGCTCCATGCTGCTCGGTCTCGACATGTCGGATCGGAACAGTGGCCACTTACCTCAACTCCCGCGCCATATCATCCAGCCCCGCAATCGTCAGCGGAAACATGCGCCCGTCCATCAACTGCTTGATCATCCCCACCGACTGCACATAACGCCATTCGTCCTCGGCCAGCGGGTTGATCCAGGCGGCGCGGCGGAAGTGGCGGGTGAGGCGTTCGATCCAGACGCGGCCGGGTTCGTCGTTCCAGTGTTCGACGCTGCCGCCGGGCTGGACGATCTCATAGGGGCTCATCGACGCGTCGCCCACGAAGACGCAGCGATAGGCGGGGCCGTAGGTGTTCAGCACCTGCTCCATCGGAATCGTCGTCTCCCGCCGGCGGCGGTTTTCGCGCCAGACGCGCTCGTACGGGCAGTTGTGGAAATAGAAATAGTCGAAATGCTTGAACTCGCCGCGCGCGGCGCTGAACAGCTCCTGCGTCACCCGGATGTGGTCGTCCATCGACCCGCCGATGTCGAGGAACAGCAGCAGCTTCACCGCATTCCGCCGCTCCGCCTGCATCTGCAGGTCGAGCGTGCCGGCGTTGTTGGCGGTGGCGCGTATGGTGCCGGGCAGGTCCAGTTCGGTCGCCGCCCCCTCGCGCGCGAAGCGGCGCAGGCGGCGCAACGCCACCTTCATGTTGCGTGACGACAGCGCCTCGTCCTCGTCGAGGTCGCGGAACTCGCGCTTATCCCACACCTTGACGGCGCGGCGGTGGCGGCTTTCCTCCTGCCCGATGCGCACGCCCTCGGGGTTGTAGCCATGGGCGCCGAAGGGCGAGGTGCCGGCGGTGCCGATCCACTTGCTGCCGCCCTGGTGGCGCCCCTTCTGCTCGGCGAGGCGCTGGGCCAGCGTCTCCATCAGCTTGTCGAAGCCGCCGAGGCTTTCGATCTTCGCCATCTCCTCCGGCGTCAGCAGCTTCTCCGCCAGCTTGCGCAGCCATTCCTCCGGCAGCGCGCGGCGCAGATCGTCGCCCTCCGCCCCCTCCGGCGGGAAGGCGCCGCGGAACACCTCGGCGAACACGCGGTCGAAGCGATCGAGGTGGCGTTCGTCCTTCACCAGCGCGCTGCGGGCGAGGAAGTAGAAATCCTCGACCGAATAGTCCGCGCACCCCGCCTGCACCGCGCGCAGCAGGGCGAGGTATTCGGTGACGGACGCGGGCACGCCCGCGTCGCGCAGCGCGAGGATGAAGGGGGCGAACATGGCGCGCTACTGCTGCTGCTTGCGGCGCGAGAGGAAGGCGAGGCGTTCGAACAGATGCACGTCCTGCTCGTTCTTCAGCAGCGCGCCGTACAGCGGCGGCAGCGCGACATCCTTGCTGCGCAGATCCTCGGGCGACAGGTCCTCGGCCATCAGCAGCCGCAGCCAGTCCAGCAGCTCGCTCGTCGCCGGCTTCTTCTTCAGGCCCGGCACCTCGCGCACCTGGAAGAACATCGTCAGCGCCTCGCGCGCCAGCGACGGCTTGATGTCGGGAAAATGCGTCGCGACGATCCGCTCCATCGTCTCGCGCTCGGGGAAGCGGATGTAGTGGAAGAAGCAGCGGCGCAGGAACGCGTCCGGCAGCTCCTTTTCGTTGTTCGACGTGATGATGACGACGGGGCGATGGCGCGCGACCACGGTCTTGCGCGTCTCGTAGACGAAGAACTGCATGCGATCGAGTTCGAGCAGCAGGTCGTTCGGGAACTCGATATCGGCCTTGTCGATCTCGTCGATCAGCACGACGGTCGGCTGTTCCGCCTCGAACGCGTCCCATAGCTTGCCGCGCACGATGTAGTTGGCGATGTCGTGCACCCGCTCGTCGCCGAGCTGCCCGTCGCGCAGGCGCGAGACGGCGTCGTATTCATACAGCCCCTGTTGCGCGCGGGTGGTGCTCTTGATGTGCCATTCGATCAGCGGCATGCCGAGGGCGTCGGCGACCTCGTGCGCCAGCATGGTCTTGCCGGTGCCGGGCTCGCCCTTGACCAGCAGCGGGCGCTGGAGGGTGACGGCGGCGTTCACCGCCACCTCCAGATCGCGGGAGGCGACGTAGCGTTCGGTGCCGGTGAAGCGGGCCATCAGGGTCTCCGGGTGGGTTTCGGGCAGGGTGCCGGGGCGGGCGGTGGCAGCGCAAGCCATGCTGACGGGCCGGGGGCAGGGCCGGGGCCGGCTACCGGCAGGTAGCTTGACGTCGGCGGGGCCGCAAGGTCGGCGCCCCCTTGAACCACCCACGGCGCCGCCCCACCGTGACCGGACCGCGTGACTGGGCTATGACGCCCGACCTGCGCCCCGCCCCCGCCGCCGCCCGGTGGGGGCCGAACCGGATGGACCGACCGACGTGAACAAGCCGCTTGCCAACACCCTCCGCTCCGGACCCGACGGCCGTGGCCGCTTCGGCGACTATGGCGGGCGGTTCGTCGCCGAGACGCTGATGCCCTGCGTGCTGGAGCTGGAGGCGGCGTGGGAAGCGGCCCGGGCCGATCCGGCGTGGCGGACGGAGCTGGACGGCTATCTGAAATCCTATATCGGCCGGCCGAGCCCGCTGTGGCACGCGCAGCGCCTGTCGGCGCAGCTCGGCGGCGCGAAGATCTACTTCAAGCGCGACGAGCTGAACCACACCGGCAGCCACAAGGCCAACAACTGCATGGGCCAGATCCTGCTGGCCCGCCGGATGGGCAAGACG
This sequence comes from Acidisphaera rubrifaciens HS-AP3, assembly GCF_000964365.1. Lineage (GTDB taxonomy): Bacteria > Pseudomonadota > Alphaproteobacteria > Acetobacterales > Acetobacteraceae > Acidisphaera > Acidisphaera rubrifaciens. The sequence goes on from NZ_BANB01000610.1 coordinate 5,776, forward strand.
CGGATCATCGCGGAGACCGGCGCCGGCTCGCACGGCGTCGCGACGGCGACGGTGTGCGCGCTGTTCGGCCTGCCGTGCACGATCTACATGGGCACCACCGACATCGAGCGGCAGCAGCCCAACGTGTTCCGCATGAAGCTGCTCGGCGCCGAGGTGAAGCCGGTGAAGTCGGGCGCCGGCACGCTGAAGGACGCGATGAACGAGGCGCTGCGCGACTGGGTCGCGAACGTGCGCGACACGTATTACTTGATCGGCACCGTCGCCGGCCCGCACCCCTATCCCGCCATGGTGCGCGATCTCCAGTCGATCATCGGCGAGGAGGCACGCGCGCAGATGCTGGAGGCCGAGGGCCGGCTGCCGGACGCGGCCGTCGCGTCGGTGGGCGGCGGGTCGAACGCGATCGGGCTGTTCCACGCCTTCCTCGACGATCCGGACGTGCGGCTGATCGGCGTGGAGGCGGCCGGGCGCGGGCTCGACACGCACGAGCACGCGGCGGCGCTGTCGGGCGGCCGTCCGGGCGTGCTGCACGGCAACCGCACCTATCTGCTGCAGACCGACGACGGGCAGATCGAGGAGGCGCATTCCATCAGCGCCGGTCTGGATTATCCGGGCGTCGGGCCGGAACACGCCTGGCTGCACGACATCGGCCGCGTCGAATACGTCGCGGCGACCGACGACGAGGTGGTGGCGGCGTTCCAGCTGTGCACCCGCGCGGAGGGTATCATCCCGGCGCTGGAGCCGGCGCACGCGCTCGCGCATGTCGTCAAGCTCGCGCCGACCATGCCGAAGGACGGCATCATCCTGATGAACCTGTGCGGACGGGGCGACAAGGACATGGCGACCGTCGCCCGCCATCTGGGGGTCGCGCTGTGAGCCGCATCGCCGGCCGCTTCGCCGAACTGCGCCGGGCCGGGCGCGGGGCGCTGATCCCGTTCCTGGAAGCGTTCGATCCCGATCCGGCGACGAGTGCGGCGATCCTGCGCGGCATGCCGGCGGCGGGGGCGGACCTGATCGAGATCGGGATGCCCTTCACCGACCCGATGGCCGACGGGCCGACGATCCAGGCGGCGGGGCAGCGCGGGCTGCGCGCCGGCGCGACGGTCGCGGGCACGCTCGGCATGGTGCGCGACTTCCGCGCCCACGACGCGGCGACGCCGATCGTGCTGATGGGCTACCTCAACCCGATCCTGTCCTATGGGCCGGAGCGCTTCTGCGACGACGCGGGGGCGGCGGGCGTGGACGGGCTGATCGTGGTCGACCTGCCGACCGAGGAGGCCGACCTGCTGCTGCCGCACGCGACGCGCAACGGCCTCGACTTCATCCGGCTGGTGGCGCCCACGACCGACGACGCGCGGCTCGCGCATGTGCTGCGCGGCAGTTCGGGCTTCGTCTATTACGTGTCGATCACCGGCATCACCGGCACCCGCACCGCGAGCAGCGAGGAGCTGGCGGCGGCGATACCGCGCCTGCGCGCGGCGACCGATCTGCCGGTCGCGATCGGCTTCGGCGTGCGCACGCCGGCGCAGGCGGAGGCGGCGGTGCGCGCGGCGGACGGCGCCGTGGTCGCCTCGGCGCTGATCGACCTGCTGGCAGCGACGCTCGACGAGGCGGGGCGCGCCACG
>NZ_BANB01000609.1 GCF_000964365.1 Acidisphaera rubrifaciens HS-AP3
CGATCCGTGCGGCCTCGGCATCGCCGTCGATCCGCATGGCCGGGTGCTCGGCCAAGGCGACGCGCCCGCCCCCGACCTGTTCGTCGCCGGTCCCCTCGCGCGCGGCACCTATGGCGAGCTGATGGGCCTGCCGCGCGTCAGCCTGCAGCCGCGCGAGGTCGCGGCGGACGTCGCGGCGCTGCTGACGGCGCGGCTGCCGGCCTGACGGACGCTATCCCGTCGCGAGGGCGACGGCGTCCGGCGTGATCGGGAAGCGCCGCACCCGCACCCCCGTCGCGTGCCACACCGCATTGGCGATCGCGCCGGCCGTGCCGGTGATGCCGATCTCGCCCACGCCCTTGATGCCGAGCGGATTGACGTGCGGGTCCTCCTCCTCGACGAGGATTGCCTCCAGCGACGGGATGTCGGCGTTGACCGGCACGTGATAGTCGCCGAGGCCCGCGTTCATCGGCCGTCCCGTGCGCGGGTCCATCACCGCCCGCTCGTGCAGCGCGAACGACACGCCCCAGATCATGCCGCCGTAATACTGGCTGCGCACCAGATGCGGGTTGATGATCCGGCCCGCGGCGAACGCGCCCACCAGGCGCGTGACGCGCACCTGCCCGAGATCGGGATCGACAAGGACCTCGGCGAAGACGGCGCCGTGCGCATGCATGGCATAGGACGACTGCGCCGCCGGATCGATCGCGCCCGTGCCCCGCCCCTCGATCTCGGCGAGTCCCGCGCGGTCGAGGATGTCGCCATAGGCCTCGCTGCGCGTCTCGTCGTCGCGGCGGTGCAGCCGCCCGTCGCGGGCGATCACGCCGGCATTGCCCGCGCCGTACAGCGGTGACCGCCGGTCGCCGGTCGCCATTGCCGCGAGGCGCGCGATCGCATCGGCGCCGGCCGCATGGATCGCGCTGCCGGCGGTCGCGGTATGGGCCGAGCCGCCGGCGATGCCGGCATCCGGCAGGTCGGACGTGC
>NZ_BANB01000608.1 GCF_000964365.1 Acidisphaera rubrifaciens HS-AP3
GTTGCGCAGCCCCTCAATGCCCATGCGTGCCCTGTCCGGTCAAAGCCCCGCCCGACCGGGACTATCCGCGGCTGCCCGTCGGTCCGATACTGCCGCCGTCCGCCCGCCACGCGCGGGCGCGAACCGCCAGGGGCCACCGCCATGATCGATACCCCGCCCGCCGCCTCGTCTCCCGGCGACCTTCCCTCCCTGACCGGCGAGGCGCGGCGCCGGCATTGGGAGGGCGTCTACACGACGCGCAGCCCGCTGGACGTGTCCTGGTATCAGCCCCGGCCGGAGGTCTCGCTGCGCCTCATCGCCCATGCCGCGCTGCCGCGCACGGCGCGCATCCTCGATGTCGGCGGGGGCGCCTCCACCCTTGTCGATGCGCTGCTGGCGGACGGCTATGCCGATATCGCGGTGGCCGACATCGCGGCCCCGGCGCTGGCGGCTTCGCGCGCGCGGCTCGGCGCCG
>NZ_BANB01000607.1 GCF_000964365.1 Acidisphaera rubrifaciens HS-AP3
GCTGCTGGTCGGCGCCCGTCGCGCGACGGCGGCGGCCGGCGGATAGCGGCGAGCGTCAGGCGGCGGGCTGGCCACGCCAGTCGGCGGTGAACGGGTTCTCGATCACGCTCACCGCCGGGTCGTCGGCCTTGCGGTCCAGCGCGATCATGTCGATCAGCGCCCGCAGCGCGGCGGGCGTCTGCCGGTTGCCTGCGTGATAGAGAAACAGCCCCTGGAAAGACGGCGACCAGTCCTCCAGCACCCGTATGACGTGGCCGGAGCGGAGGAACGGCTCGACCTGCGCCTCGATCGTGTAGGCGATGCCGAGACCGTCCACCGCCGCTCGGATCGCGAGGTCGGGGTTGTTCACCATCACCTGTCCGTGCACCGACAGGCGCTGCGAGACGCCGTCGCGCTCGAACACCCAGTCGAGTTCATCGCCGTCCTGATGCCGGCGGTAGCGCACGCAGGTATGCCGCAGCAGGTCCTCCGGCACGCGGGGCGTGCGCCGGCGCGAGAAGTAGAGCGGCGCGCCGATCACGGCGACGCGTGTCGGCCCCATCACCGGCACGGCGATCATGTTCCCGGCGATGCGGTCCTGCGGCCCGATGCCGGCGTCGAAGCCGCGGCCCACGATATCGATGGGCGCCTCGCCGAGCCGCACCTCGAGATGCACGTCGGGATAGGTCGCCAGGAAGCGCGCCCAGACGCGGGCGATCACCGCGGTTGCCGCCATGTGGGTGGCATAGAGCCGTAGCCGCCCGAACGGGCGTTCGCGCTCCTCGGCCAGCCCTTCCAGCGCGCCGGCGATCTGGTCGATGGCCGGGCGGAGCCGCGCCAGCAGCCGTACCCCGGCATCCGTCAGCGAGACGCTGCGCGTGGTCCGGTGCAGCAGGCGCACGCCGAACCGCTCCTCCAGCTGGCGCATCGTGTGGCTGAGCGCCGAGGGCGTGACGCCGAGCCGGCCGGCCGCGGCGCGGAAGCTCAGATGTTCGGCGATGGTGACGAAGGCATTAAGGTCGGCGAGGTCGGCGCGCTGCATTCATGAAATCCCTTCAGCACCATGGGGAATAAACATGGGATTTTCATTTGTAGCACGCTTCAGCAAACTGTGCCGGCGCCGGTTGCGGCGCGAAAAGGGACACCCATGCCCGATGACGGCAGCGGACCCTCGTACCCCGAGACGGCCGAGGCACCCGCCACGACTGCCAAACCCCTTGCGGGGCGGACCACCTATGCCGGCGGCACGGCGCTGCACCCGGCGCGCCCGCGCGCGCGCCGGCGGCGCCTGCGCGCTCTGCTGTTCCTGCTGCTGCCGGTGGCGCTGCTGGCCTTGGGCGCCTGGTACATGTCGGGCGGACAGACCATGTCCACCGACGATGCCTATGTCGAGGCGGACAAGGTCGGCATCGCGACCGACGTCTCGGGCATCGTCGACCGGGTGGAGGTGACGGATAACCAGCACGTCGCCGCGGGGCAGGTGCTGTACCGGCTGCGCGCGCTGCCGTACCGCATCGCCCTCGACCACGCCACTGCCGACCTTGGTGTCGTGCGCAACGAGCTGGAGGCGCAGCGCGACGCCTATCGCGACATGCAGTCCCAGATCCTGCGCGGGCAGGCCGATGTCGACTATTACAAGACGCAGCTGCGCCGGCAGCACGACCTGCTGGCCGCGCATGTTGCGTCACAGGAATCCTATGAGACGGCCAACCGCAACCTCGTGGACGCGCAGCAGAAGCTGGCATCGCTGCGCCAGCAGCTCGCGGGCCTGGGGGCTGCTCTGAGCGGTGATCCCGACATGCCGGTCGAGCGGCAGCCACGCTATCGGGTCGCACTCGCCGCCCGCGACGAGGCGCAGCGCCAGCTCGACCATACGGTGGTCACCGCGCCCTTTGCCGGCATCGTGACGAACGTGCCGGCGATCGCGCCCGGCAAATACCTCGCCGCCGCCGCGACCGCGTTCTTCCTGGTCGCCACCGATCATGTCTGGGTCGAGGCGGAGCCGAAGGAGACCGAGCTGACCTATGTCCGGCCCGGGCAGACGGCGGTGATTTCCGTCGACACCTATCCCGACGTGACCTGGACCGGCACGGTCGAGAGCATCAGCCCGGCGGCGGCGCAGGAATTCGCCCTGCTGCCGGCGCAGAACACCAGCGGCAACTGGGTGAAGGTCGTCCAGCGCATCCCGATGCGCATCCGCGTCGACACGCCGGCGCCGGATGGCGCCGCCGGGCCGGGCGGTGACCGCCGGCCGCCGCTGCGGGCGGGGATGAGCGTGGAGGTCGAGATCAGGACGGGTCATACGCGGGCCTTCCCGGGCTTTCTGACCGCCCTGTTCAGGAGCGGCCGCGCCGCGCCGTGACCACCTCGACCCAAGGCGCCATCGCCGCGCCCGACGGCGCGAACCGGCTCGCCATCACCGTCTGCGTGATCCTGGCGACGCTGATGCAGGCGCTCGACACGACGATCGCGAACGTGGCGCTGCCGTATATCCAGGGCAGCGTGTCGGCGAGCCAGGACGAGATCACCTGGGTGCTGACGTCCTACATCGTCGCCGCGGCGATCATGACGCCGCCGACCGGCTTCCTCGCCGGACGCTTCGGGCTGAAGCGGCTGTTCCTGGTGTCGGTCGCCGGCTTCACCGTCACGTCGATGCTGTGCGGCATGGCGCAGTCGCTGGTGGAGATCGTGCTGTTCCGCGTCATGCAGGGCATGTTCGGGGCCGCTCTGGTGCCGCTGTCGCAGACGGTGCTGCTGAACATCAACCCGCCGCACAAGCAGGGCTCCGCGATGGCGATCTGGGGCGTCGCGGTGATGGCCGGACCCGTGCTCGGGCCGGTGCTCGGCGGCTGGCTGACCGAGAGTTACAGCTGGCGATATGTGTTCTACATCAACCTGCCGATCGGGGCGCTGGCCTTCTTCGGCATGACGACGTTCCTCTCCGAGACACCGAAGGACCGCGGCTCGCGGCTCGACTGGCTCGGCTTCGGCACGCTGTCCCTCGCGATCGGCGCGCTGCAGGTGATGCTGGATCGCGGCGAGGAACTCGACTGGTTCAGCTCGCGCGAAATCATGATCGAGGCGATCACCGCCGCCTCGGCGTTTTATCTGTTCCTCGCCCATACCTTCACGGCGGAGCGGCCTTTCGTGCGGCCGGCGCTGTTCTCCAACCGCAACTTCTCCGCGGGCGTGCTGTTCGTCGCGATCGTGGGCCTCACGTACTATGCCTCGCTCGCGCTGCAGCCGCCGTTCCTGCAGGGGCTGATGAACTATCCGATCGTGACGGCGGGGCTGGTGATGGGGCCGCGCGGCGTCGGCACCATGGTCGCGATGCTGGCCGTGGGGCGGCTGATCGGCCGCGTCGATACGCGGCTGCTGCTGGGGATCGGCCTCGCGCTGACGGGCGGGACGTTCTGGCAGATGACGGGCTGGACGCCGGACATCTCGCAGACGACCATCGTCGCCGTCGGCATGGTGCAGGGCCTCGGCCTCGGCTTCCTGTTCGTGCCGCTCAGCACGGTGACGCTGTCCACCCTCGCGCCGAACGAACGGGCGGAGGGTGCCGGGCTTTACAACCTGTCGCGCAACATCGGCTCCAGCATCGGCATCTCAACGGTCAACGCGCTGCTGACCACCAACACGCAGATCAACTACGCCGAGCTGTCGAGCCACGTCACCGCGACCAATCCCGGGTATGCCGATCCGGCCGTGCTTCGGATGCTGGACCCGATGCGGGATGCGGGCCGGGCCGCGCTGCACGCGCTGATCGAGCAGCAGGCGCAGATCATCGCCTATATCGACGATTACAAGTTCCTGATGATCGCGACCTTTGCCGTGGTTCCGCTGCTGATCGTCTTCCGCAAGCCGCCTGCCAGCGCCGCGGCGGACCATCTGGCAGTCATGGAATGACGCCTGTGGCGGCCCCGCGCGGACGCCGCGGCGCGCGGGCAAGGATGCGGCGGCCGGCGAGCGGAGGCGTCGCC
>NZ_BANB01000606.1 GCF_000964365.1 Acidisphaera rubrifaciens HS-AP3
GCAGCCAGGCGCCGTCGTCGGCCTCCGCCCCCGGCGCGAGCGGCGCGTCGTCCGCCTCGCGGGGGACGATGTCGTGCGCGACGCTCAGGACCGATCCCCCGTCCCCGCCGCGGCGACGGTGCGGTCGATCTCCGGGTAGGTGGCCTCCCACCCGCCGCCGAGCGCCTTGTAGAGGGCGACGAGGTTGGTCGAGACGTTGGTGGTGCTCTGCGCCAGCGCGAGCTGCGCGGACAGCAGCGAGCGTTCGGCGTCCAGCACCTGGAGGAAGTCGATCAGCCCCTGCGTATAGCGGCTCTGCGCCAGGCTGACGGCGCGACGGTTATCGCCGACCGCCTGCACGAGTTGCCGCTGACGCTGCTGTTCGGCGTTGTAGGCGACCAGCGCGTTGTCCACCTCGTGCCACGCATTCAGCACGGTGCGCTCATAGCTCGTCGCCGCCTCCTGCTGCTGCGCCTTGCGTAGTTCCAGGGTCGATTTGAGCTGGCCGCCCTCGAAGATCGGCAGGGTGAGCGACGGGCCGATGCCGTACTGGCGCGCGTCCCAGTTGGCGAGGTCCTTGAACTGCAGGGCCTGCAGGCTGAACGAGCCCGACAGCGTCACCGTCGGATAGAAATTGGCGACGGCGACGCCGATATCGGCAGTCGCGGCGTGCAGCTGCGCCTCCGCCTGACGGATGTCGGGGCGGCGGCGGGCGAGTTGCGAGGGCAGGCCGATCGGCACTTGCGGCGGCACCGGCGGCACCGGCTTCGCCTCGATCAGCTCGGCCCGCAGCGCCTCCGGCTTTTCGCCGAGGAGGAAGCTGATGGCGTTGATCGTCTGCGACTGCTGCTGTTCCAGCGTCGGCAGGTCGGCCGCCGTGGTGCGCACCTGCGCGCTCGCGTTCTGCACGTCGAGGTCGGTCACCAGCCCCGCCGTCGCGCGCGAGCGGGTGAGCGACAGGCTTTCCTGCGCCGTGCGCAGGTTCTCGCGGGTGATGGCGATCTGCTGCTGGATGCCGCGCAGGGTCATGTAGTCGCGCGCGACCTCGGCGATGGCGGTCAGCGTCGCCGCGCGCCGGGCCTCGGCCGAGGCCTGCACGCTCGCGTCCGCGCTTTCCACCGACCGCCGCACCCGGCCCCACAGGTCAAGCTCCCACGAGGCGTCGAAGCCGTACTGATACAGATCGAAGGGCGGGATCTTGGTGCCGCCGGTGATGGTGGACGGAATGGCGCCCACGGTGCCGGTCGCGCCGTTGAATTGCGTGTTCGGGTTGGAGCCCGTGCCGAACAGGCTGATCGCGCCCTTCTGGCTCAGCAATTCGCGGCTGTACGAGCCGTTGCCGTGGACCTGCGGCAGTTCGGCCGCCGCGGCGACGCCGAGCTGGTCGCGGCTTTCCGCCAGCCGGAACGTCGCCAGCCGTACGTCGAGGTTGCCGGCCGCCGTCCGCTTGACCAGCGAACTCAGCTCCGCGTCATGGAAGCTGTCCCACCAGTTCGCATCCAGGGGCGCCGGCACGGTCACGCTTACGTCGCGCGCCGGCGGGGGCGTCTCGGCGCTGCTGGCGAACCATGTGCCGGGCGAGGCCCAGGTCGGTGCCTTGAAGTCCGGCCCGACGTTGCACCCGGCCAGCACCGCGGAGACCGCCGCCGGAACGATGATGCGCTTGAACAATCGCTTCTCCCGCGGACCTCGCCGCCCCAATCCTCCGGCAGGCATACCGGACCGTGGGGCAACGTGCCAGATTATGCTGCGCCCCAGCCCCCACCGACCCGGACCCGCCGCCCCATGACTCACCCCGCCCTGCCACGCGCCCTCGACCGTCTCGATGCCGATCGCGACGGCGCGCTGGACCGCCTGTTCGACTTCCTGCGCATCCCGAGCATCAGCGCCCAGCCCGACCACGCCGGCGACTGCGCCGCCGCCGCCGGCTGGGCCCGCGACGCGCTGGCCGGCATGGGGTTCACCGCCACGGTCCGCCCGACCGCCGGCCACCCGATCGTGCTCGGCCACCATCCGGGCCCCGCCGGCGGCAAGGCCGGGCCGCATCTGCTCTATTATGGCCATTACGACGTGCAGCCGCCCGATCCGCTGGACCTCTGGCATAGCCCGCCCTTCGAGCCGGTGCTGGCGGACGGCCCGCACGGCAAGCGGATCGTGGCGCGCGGGGCGGTGGACGACAAAGGCCAGGTCGCGATGATCCTGGAGGCGCTGCGCGCGTGGCACGCGACGGGCGGCATCCCGCTGCCCGTCACCGTCCTGCTGGAAGGCGAGGAGGAAGTGGGCAGCGTCAACCTCGCCCCGTTCCTGGAGAGCGCCCGCGCCGAACTGGAAGCCGACTTCGTGGTGGTCAGCGACACCAACATGTGGGACCGCGACACGCCCGCCGTCACGACCGGGCTGCGCGGCCTGCTGTATACCGAAATCGAGGTGCAGGGGCCGTCGCGCGACCTTCATTCCGGCCTGTATGGCGGGCTCGCGCTCAATCCGATCAATGCCTTGACCGCGGTGCTGGGCGGCCTGCACGACGCGGCGGGGCGGGTGACGCTGCCCGGTTTCTACGACGCGGTGCGCGACATCCCGGCAGCGCAGGCGGCGGAGTGGGCCGCGCTCGGCTTCGACGCCGCCGCCTTCCTGGGCGAGATCGGCCTCGCGGTGCCCGCCGGGGAGCGCGACCGCACGCCGCTGGAGCGGCTCTGGGCGCGGCCGACCGCCGACATCAACGGCATCTGGGGCGGCTATGCCGGACCGGGGGCGAAGACGGTGATCGCCGCGCGGGCGGGGGCCAAGGTGTCGTTCCGTCTGGTGCCCGATCAGGACCCGCAGGCGGTGCTGGACGCCTTCCGCCGCTCCGTCGCCAACCGGCTGCCGCCGGGGGCGCACGCCACCGTGACCTGCGATTCCGCCGGCCCCGGCATACGCGTCGCCGCCGACACGCCGATGGTGGAAGCCGCGCGGGCGGCATTGGCCGACGAATACGGCCGTCCGGCCGTGCTGATTGGCGGCGGCGGGTCGATCCCGGTGGTGGAGAGCTTCCGCCGCATCCTCGGCCTCGACACCCTGCTGATGGGATTCGGGCTGGACGACGACGCGATCCACAGCCCGAACGAGAAGTTCGACCTGCGCTGCTTCCAGAAGGGCGCGCGGGCGCATGCCCGCCTGCTCGGCCGCCTCGCCGCCGCCGGCTGAGCGCGCCGCGACGTGACCACGCTGCATGTGCGCGGCCTGCGCAGCCCGCAGGCCGGCCCGTTCGATCTCGACGCACGCGACGGCGACTGCGTGGCGATCACCGGGCCGTCCGGGGCGGGCAAGAGCCTGTTCCTGCGCATGCTCGCCGATCTCGACCCGAACGAGGGCGAGGTCAGCCTCGACGGCACGGACCGCGCCGACATCCCCGCCACCGTCTGGCGCCAGCGGGTCATGTACAGCGCCGCCGAGCCCGCTTGGTGGGCCGAGGACGTCGCCGCCCACCTGCCGCCAGGCTCGGCGGCGGAGGCGGCCGGG
>NZ_BANB01000605.1 GCF_000964365.1 Acidisphaera rubrifaciens HS-AP3
ACGCGGCGGCGCAGTCGCGAGCCGATCAGGTCGCTCAGCATTTCGGCAAGCGTGCGCCCGCGCCGATGGTTGGCGAGTCCGTGCAGACGTATCGCGGCCGGCTGCTTCTGGGGTTCCAAAGTTACTCGAAGGACGCGGCCAAGCTCGACATTCACACGATCAACGTTCCGGTGGCATTTGGTATCATCGAGGATAAGATTTACGCCGACGCGATTGCCGCCGCGAAGGACATGAGTGACTTCATCGTGGAGGGCACAATCCTGCCTATGACGGAGGTAACCCCCGAGGGGCACCGCATCACGCGTTATCATGGCGGGCGTTCTTTTGTGCACAACATCAAGCCGCCTGCGCAGTACGTGCGCAAGTTCTACACCGAACGCCACAACTAACGCATGGCCCGCCGCCCAATCATTGACATTCAG
>NZ_BANB01000604.1 GCF_000964365.1 Acidisphaera rubrifaciens HS-AP3
GCGCCGTCAGAACTTGAAGGCGACCGCCACCCCGACCTCGTCCTCGACCAGCGAGATATGATCCACGCCGCCGCCCGGCAGCAGCGGACTGGTGGGGCCGGACAGCGAGTTCTGAAAGGAATGCACATAGGCGACCGAGAGCTGCGTCGCCGGGGTGATGTCGTACGTGGCCCCGACCGACACCTGGTTCTGCACCAGCGCCGGCGCGAGGATGTTGAACGTGACGTTGGCGCTGCTGATCGGATTGCCGCTGTGATTAAAGCCCGCCCGCACCGTGAGCGCGTCGGTCAGCGCGTACGCGGCGCCCACCTTGAAGACGTTGATGCTGTTCCAGCCGAAGCCCGGGCCCCCGGAGGTGCCGAGCGGCGCGCGCGACATCGGCGAGTTGGCGATCGCGGCCACGCCGCCATAGAAGATCCGTTCGTAATCGGCAGCGAGCGTCAGCCCCGGGATCGGATGGATCGCAATACCCGCGCCCAGATTGCCCGGCACGTCGAACGAACCGGCGAACAGCCCCGAATAGGCGTTGAAGGGCGTGGCATAGAGCGGCGTCTGATACGTAAGGCCCAGCGACACGTCGGGCGTCACCTCCCAATAGGCGCCGACGCGGACGCCGCCGCCGACCGAGTACGAAAACCCCCGATCCGTCACGTTGCCGGGCGCCGCCGACAGGGCGGTGAAGGCACCAAGTCCATAGGCCGAGAACTGCTGCACCATCAGCTGCGGCGCGACGCCGAGCGAGAAGGTCGGCGTGATCTTGTAACTAGCCGTCGGCGCGATCACGAGCTGGTTGAGACTGACACCGAGCTTGCCCGGACCGCACAGCAGGTTGCTCGCCGGCGCGCCGGGGCCACAATGACCGGCCGCGATCGTGTCGCCCGGATAGGCGGTGGAGATGCCGCCGTTGCCATAGACCGTCAGACCGACGCTCAGGCGGTCGTCGACCGTGTAGACGGAGCCGAACTCCGGGATCGCGAACAGCGTACCGCTGCTGGTGGCCTCCCCGTTGAGGCCGAAGGCGTTATCGCTGCGGCTCGCGCTGCGGCCGGGGACGAACAGATACAGACCGAGATCGACCTGGGTATCGGCAAACGACGCGGTGGCCGGATTGGTGGCCCCGTTCATGCCGCCGTCGGTGAGGGCAATGCCCGTGCCCCCCATGCCGATCGACTTGATCCCATAGCCGTTCTGGAAATAGCCATCCGTCGCCCGCGCCGACCCGGGCGCCAGGATCGGCACCAGGATCAACGCAACCGCCGCCGCGACGCCGAGGCGGCCTGCTCCGCTCTTGACATAGGTCATGGACGTTTCCCGTTTTCCCCGGCCCTCTTGCAGGGGCCGGTGGTGTGTTGTTGGCGATCGTTGGGCCGGCACGGCCCCAGCCCGCAGGCGACGCGAGACGCGCCGCCGGCAGGGCTGACCACCGCTTTGCGCAGGCCTCGTCCATCTTATATGAGTAATAAACGATGCATGAAAGAAGTTTCATGATCCTGCCCGACGCGGCTCCGCCGGTTCTGGACCCCGAGGCGCTGGAAGCCCGGGCGACCGCCGCCGAGGCGTTCCTGCGCTCGCTGGCGAGCCGGCACCGTCTGCTGATCCTCTGCACGCTGCTGCAGGGCGAATTGTCGGTCGGCGAACTGGGACAGCGGCTCGGCCTGTCGCAGTCCAACCTGTCGCGCCATCTCGGCACGCTGCGCGCGGAGTCGCTGGTCGCGACGCGTCGCGAGGGGACGGTTGTTTACTACCGGATCGTCGCCGCCCGGGTGGTACCGTTCCTCACGGAACTATATAACCTGTTCTGCGCCCCGGACGCGCCGCCGCCCGGCTAGCGCCGGGCCCGAACGTCCAGGCCCGGCCGCCTCAGTCCGATTCCCCCGGCGGCCCCGCCCCCGCCAGCGGGTGATGCGTCTCGACCAGCCGTTGCAGCCGCTCGGCCAGGACGTGGGTGTAGATCTCGGTCGTGGTGATGCTGGCGTGGCCGAGCAGCGTCTGCAGGCTGCGCAG
>NZ_BANB01000603.1 GCF_000964365.1 Acidisphaera rubrifaciens HS-AP3
GCGGCCCCCGGCTGCCACACCCGCCCGATGACGCCGAGGAAGGATTGCCGCCGCCGCCCGCCGGAGGCCGGCACGCCCGGCAGCACGACGGCGATCGCCAGCGCCGCCAGCGGCACCACGATCGCCGCCCACGCGACGGCGGCGAACCCGCCCGCGCGTTGCACGGCAAGCCCGATCGGCCCGCCGGCCGCGAGCGCCGCGTACATCGCGATCCCCTGCCACGCCATCACCCGCCCGGTCTGCGCGGCCCCCACGCGGGCGAAGCCCCAGGTCATCGTGCCGGTCAGCAGCAGGCTCTCGGCGAAGCCGAGGACGAGCCGCCCGACGATCAGGATCGTCAGCGACACCGCCGCGCTGGCCGTCGCCCAGGACGAGGCGAGATACAGGACGCCCGCGACCGCCGCGCAGGGCAGGCCGAGCAGCACGGACTGCTTCGACCCGCGCGCGTCGCAGATGCCGCCCGCGACCCGCCGGGTCAGCACCGTCGCGAAGGACTGGCAGCCGATCACCCAGCCGACCATGACCGTGCCGTAGCCGAGCGCGCCATGGACCTGCGCCGGCAGCACCGGCAGCGGGATGCCGATGGTCAGCATGCCGAGGAACACCACCGCCACCAGCGGCGCGAAGCGCATCAGCGTCGGCGGCGGCGCCGTCGTCTCGATCGTCATGTCGGCCAAACGGATGTGCGGAGGAGCGTGCGGAGGAGGCGGGCGGCGCCCCCTACCATACGGTCGGCCAATCCGGCGGGACGGTCGCGCGCGGATCGGCATGGGCGTGATCGAGCGGCGGGCGGATCACATAGGACCGGTCGAACGGCACCAGATCGACCGGCACGCCGGCGCGCACCATCTGCGGCCAGTCGGGATTGGCGAACATCGGCCGCCCGACGGCGACGAGATCGGCCGCCCCGTCGGCCAGCGCCGCCTCGGCCTCCGCGCCCTGGTCGATGCCGCCATTGGCGATCATCGGCTTGCCGCTCGCCGCGCGCAGCGCCGCCGGCATCGGCGTGTCGGATGTGGGATCGCGGTTGTCGCGCCATGCGAAGCTCGACCAATGCAGCGCGTCGGCCGCGCAATCCGACAGCGCCGCGCCGATCGCCCGCGCCGTCGCCACGCCGCCGGCCCAGGCGCCGGTGAAATCGTCCACCCCGTCCTGCGACAGGCGCAGGGTGATGATGCGCTCCGGCCCGATCGCCTGCCGCACCCGCTCGCAGACCAGCCGGGCGAAGCGGACTCGATTCTCCACCGACCCGCCATAGGCGTCCGTCCGGTGGTTGGTCGCGTCGTGGATGAACTGGTACAGCAGGTAGCCGTTGGCGCCGTGGACCTCCACGCCGTCGAACCCCGCCTCCACCGCGCGTGCCGCACCCGCCGCGAAGCCGTCGGCGATCGCCTCGATCTCGGCGACCGTCAGCGCGCGCGCGGGTCCGAACGTGACCTTCGGCCAGGGACCGGTGATGCCGCGCAGCTTCGCCTCGGCATCGGTGTCCGTGTACAGCACCCAGCCGCCGCTTTGCGTGTCGCTCGCGCTCACCGGTGCGGCGCCGGGCGGCAGGCAGCGCGGGTCCGTCACCCGGCCGCCATGCATGAGCTGCAGGATCGCCTTCGCCCCGCCGGCATGAATTGCCTCCGCAACCGGCCGCCAGGCCGCGACGTGGCGCGCGGTCGCGATGCCCGGCTGCGAGAGGTAGGCGCGGCAGCCCGGGCCGTCGTCGGGATAGGTGCCCTCCGTGATGATCAACCCGGCGCCGCCGCGCGCGCGCCGGGCGTAGTAGGCGACCATCTCGGCGGTGGGCGTGCCGTCCGCCTCCGCCATCTGGCGGGTCAGCGGCGCCATCGCGATGCGGTTGCGCAGCGTGACGCCCGCGAGCGTCGCGGGCGCGAACAGGCGGGGCAGAGCCTCGGTCATCGTGCGGCGTTCCTTGCGCTCAGTAGCGGCCGACCAGAAGGCCGCCATCGACGACCACGACCTGTCCGGTCATGTAGCGCGCGGCGGGGGAGGCAAGGAAGCCGATCACGTCGGCGATCTCCTCGGGCTCGCCGATGCGTCCCATCGGGATGAAGGCGCCGGCCGCCTCGGCGCCGGCGGGGCCGAGCGAGTGCTGCTCAGACAAAAGCTGCGCGGTGCGGATATAGCCCGGCGCCACGCCGTTCACCCGCAGCCCGTCGCGCGCGAGTTCGACGGCCAGGCCCCGCACCAGGCCCACCACGCCGGCCTTGGCCGAGGAATAGTGCACGTGCTCGTCCCAGCCATACGCCACGCCCATGATGGACGAGACGCAGACGATGCTGCCCGTCCCGCGGGCGCGCATGGCCGGCAGCGCCGGTCGGATCACCCGCAGCATGCCCTTCAGGTCGATCTCGAACGTGTCGTCCCACTTCGCGTCGGTGAGCGCCGCGAGCGGCACCTTATGGGCGATGCCGGCATTGGCGACGATGCAGTCCGGCGCCCCGTGGCGCGCGATCACGTCGGACACCACCGCATCCGCGCGCTCGGTCGAGCGGACGTCGAGGGGGTGGAACTCCGCCGAACCGCCCTCAGCGTGCACCGAAGCGGCCACCGCCGCGCCCTCGGTCTCCAGCACGTCGGTCGCCACGACATGCCAGCCGGCCCGGCCGAAGCCGAGCGCGGTCGCCCGACCGATGCCGATGCCGGCCCCCGTGATGAACACCGTCTTCGTCGCCTGCGCCGCCTGCGTCATCCGCGCCGTTCCTTCATGTCTCGCCTCGTATGTGTGGCCCCCGGCGCCGGGGGCTGCAAAGCGTGTACCCGCCGCCCTAGGCTCGTCGCCAAACAAGGGGAGGACACTGCCGATGCTCTACACCGCCGAGCACGAGGAGGTGCGGCGCAGCCTGCACCGCTTCATCGAGGCCGAAATCAACCCGCATGTCGATGCGTGGGAGGCGGCCGGCATCTTCCCCGCGCATGAGCTGTTCCGGAAGATGGGCCGGATGGGCTTCCTCGGCCTGACCAAGCCGGAGGCGTATGGCGGCCAGGGGCTCGATTACAGCTACGGGCTGCTGATGGCGGAGGAGTTGGGCACGATCGCCGCCGCCGGCGTGACGATGGCGATCGGCGTGCAGACGGACATGGCCACACCCGCCCTCGCGCGCTTCGGCTCGGACGCGCTGCGCCGCGAGTTCCTCGCGCCTACGATCGCGGGCGAGATGGTCGCCTGTCTCGGCGTGTCGGAGGCGGGCGCCGGGTCGGACGTCGCGGCGATCCGCACGACGGCGCGCCGCGACGGCGACGACTACGTGATCGACGGCGGCAAGATGTGGACGACCAACGGCACCCAGGCCGACTGGATGTGCCTGCTCGCCAACACCGGCGACGGCCCGCGCCACCGCAACAAGTCGCTGATCTGCGTGCCGATGGGCGCGCCCGGCGTCACCGTCGCGCGCAAGCTCGACAAGCTCGGGCGGCGCTGTTCGGACACCGCGCAGATCCATCTCGACGGCGTGCGCGTGCCCGTGCGCTACCGGATCGGGGAGGAAGGACACGGCTTCACCTATCAGATGCTGCAGTTTCAGGAGGAACGGCTCTGGGCCGCCGCCGCCTGCCTGAAGGCGCACGAGGCGACGATCCAGGCGACGATCGACTACACCCGCGACCGCATGGTGTTCGGCCGCCCCGTGCTCGACAATCAGGTGGTGCATTTCCGCCTCGCGGAGTTGCAGACGGAGGTGGAGCTGCTGCGCGCCCTCGTCTATCGCGCGGCGGAGATGATGCTGGCCGGCGAGGACGTGACCCGGCTGGCGACGATGGCGAAGCTGAAGGCCGGCCGGCTGGGGCGCGAGGTGCCGGATGCGTGCCTGCAGTACTGGGGCGGCATGGGCTACATGACGGAGACCCGCGTCAGCCGCGCCTTCCGCGACCAGCGCCTGACGTCGATCGGCGGCGGCGCCGACGAGATCATGCTGACGGTCCTCGCCAAGCTGATGGGCACCCTGCCGCGCGGGGAGGCGCGCTGATCGGCCGGGCGGGCGCGCAGGCTGTCATTCGCCGGCGCCCGCCGCGGCCTCGGCGGAGACGACCGGCCGCACCGCACGGCTCGGCCCCTCGCGCCGATGCTCCTCGTCGACCATCCGCGCGCGAACGCGCAACAGGTCCTTGCGGGCAAGCAGGCCGACGACCCGCCCATCCTCGCGGGCGATCACCGGGATGCGGCCGGTATCGTCCTGCACCATGCGATCCATGACGGCGGCCAGCGGCTCGTCGGGATAGGCGATGCTCGCCGGCACCTGCGCGACCACGTCCCCGAGCAGGCCGCTCGGGGGATCGCGCAGCCAGGCCAGGGCATCGGCGCGGCTGATCATGCCAGCGAGCCGGCCGTCGCGGTCGACGACCGGATAGGCCTTGTGGCGCGGTCCCGGTCCGGTGAAGAACGCCGCCGCCTCGGCCGCCGGCACGCTGGAGTCCAGCGTCTCCACCGGGTTGGCCATCACGTCGCGAACGGACACGAGGGCGTACGGGTCGACCAGGTATTCACGGACGATGTGGTGGCCGCGGCGGGCCACTTTTTCCGTGAGAATCGATCGGCGCAGCAGGAGGACCGTCACCGCGTAAGCGGTCGCGCAGGCGGCGAACAGCGGGAGTATGGCGGCAAAATCGCCGGTGAGTTCGACCGCGAACAGCGCGGCAGTCAGGGGCGCGCGCATCGTGCCCCCCATCATCGCCGCCATGCCGATCATCGCCCAGAACCCGGGCTCGGCGCCCGGCAGCCATGGGGCCGCGAGCGCGCCGAGCGCGCCGCCCATCATCAGCAGCGGTGCGAGCACGCCGCCCGACGTGCCGGACCCAAGCGAGACGGCCCATATCACCGACTTGACCACCAGCAGCAGCAGCGCCGCCCGCCCGACCATGCTGCCGGTCAGCAACTGCGCGATGTTCCCATACCCGACGCCGAGGGCGGAGGGTTCGACTACCCCACCCACGCCGACCACGAGGCCGCCGATCGCCGGCCACCACATCCAGTGAATGGGCAGATGCCCGAAACTATCCTCGGTGCCGTAGACCATGGCCGTCAGGAGGCCCGAGCCGAGACCGCAGGCGATGCCGAGCGCCACCCAACCGAGCGCGTGCAGCCCGTCATTCGCCACCGCGCCGAGGTGCGGGAAAAGCGGCACCGGGGCCAGGACCACCCCCCGCTCCAGCGCCGCCGTGACACAGGCCACGACGACCGGGATGAAGCTGCGCGGTTTCCATTCGAAGAGCAGCAATTCCACGGCGAGCAGCACGGCGGCGATCGGCGTGCCGAACACCGCGGCCATGCCGGCCGCCGCGCCGGCGACCAGGAGCACCTTGCGCTCCGCCGCCGTCATCGCGAATCTCTGTGCGAACAGCGACCCAAGGGCCCCGCCCGTCATGATGATCGGGCCTTCCGCGCCGAACGGCCCACCGGTGCCGATCGACAACGCGGAGGAGATCGGCTTGAGGATCGCCACCCGCACGTCCATCCGGCTGCCGCCGATCAGGATTGCCTCGATCGCCTCCGGTATGCCGTGGCCACGTATCTTCTCCGACCCGTACCGCGCCATGAGGCCGATCAGGAGCCCGCCCGCGGCCGGCACCAGGGCCGCCCACCAGCCCAGCGCATTGTGAGCGGGCCCGACGAAAGCGAACGATGCGGCGCCGTAGTAGGCGAGGTTCGTGAACAGGGCGATCAGCCGCAGCAGCACCCACGCGCCCGCGACGCCGCCCGTGCCCACGACGACCGCCATCGCGGCGAGCAGCAGGACGCGCGTATCGGTGGTAAAGTCGCCAGGCCGGGCGAAGCGTGGGGGGGTCACGGAACAATCCTGTCGGTTCATGTCGTGATACGACATAATCGACGGCTGGTCCGAAAGGAAGAGCGATGACGGGACGGGATCTGGCGAGGCGGGACTACGAGGCGCTGGCCGCCTTTCGCCACGCGCTGCGCCGGTTCGCGGCGTTCAGCGAGACGGAGGCGCGGGCGATCGGCCTGACGTCGCAGCAGCACCAGGCGCTGCTGTCGATCAAGGGCATGCCGCGGGAATCGGCGCACCAGGAGGGCGTGAGCGTCGCCGATCTCGCCGCGCACCTGATCATCCGCCCCAACACGGCGGTCGAGCTGGTGGACCGGCTGGTCGGGGCGGGCCTCGTCACCCGCCAGGACGATCCGGCGGACGGGCGGCGGACGCTGGTTGCGCTGACGCCGCGGGCGGACGCACTGCTGCGCGACCTGTCGATGATCCACCGCGAGGAGCTGCGGGCGATCCGCCCGACGCTCCTGCGGCTGCTGGACGCGTTCTAGCCGGCTCTATCCGACCCGACGCTACTCGACGGTGAAGCCGGCCTTGATGCCGATCTGCCAATGGGCGATGCGCCCGTCCTCGACATGACCGCGGATCTCGGTCACCTCGAACCAGCGGAGGTTGCGTATCGTCTCGGCGCTGCGGGCGATCGCGGTCGCGACCGCGTGCTCGATCCCCTGCTCGGACGATCCCGCCAGTTCGACGATTTTGTAGACATGGTCGTTCATCTGCCCGTCTCCGCTTGCGGCCGCACAGCGCGGCGCTGCGACGACAACAGCGGCGGGGGCGCGGCGGTTGCGCCGGACACGACTGGCCCGGTTGACACGATCAGGCCCGCTTGCGGCCTCCGGAGCGGACTTGGGTCCGGGCCGGGGCGCGGTCGGCCTTGCGCGCCGGCTTGGCGGCGGATTTGGTCGCGGGCTTCTTCGCCGGCGCCGCCTTGCCGGGCGCCGTCTTGCCGGGCGCCGTCTTG
>NZ_BANB01000602.1 GCF_000964365.1 Acidisphaera rubrifaciens HS-AP3
GAGGTGTCGCCGGACACGGCCGCGTCGATGATGCGCACCGGATGGCCGGCGGCGGCGAGCGCGCGTGCGAGCTGCTGCTCGAACCCGTCGGCGTGGGCGAGGCCGTAGCCGGCCGACAGGCTGTCGCCGAGCACGAGGAGACGAATGGGGGCTGTCCCCGGCGCCGCGCCGGGAAGCGTGAACAGGGCGAGGAGAAGCGCGAGGCACCGCGAGGCTTTCCGCAGCGCGGCATGACCGCCATATCCGACCGCGATGGACAGCATCGTCACGCCCTCGGCTCCGCCCGCGCCGGAACCGCTTGTCACGACCAGGGGGCTTGTCCTGACCGTGCCTGCCGCCGCCGGGCCGGTCAACATCCTGCGCGGCATCGACCTCGATCTCGCCGCCGGCGAGGCGGTGGGCGTCGTCGGCCCGTCCGGGTCGGGCAAGACCAGCCTGCTGATGCTGCTCGCCGGGCTGGAACGGGCGACCGCCGGATCTGTGCGGGTCGCGGGGGTCGCGCTGGAGACGCTGGACGAGGACGCGCGCGCCCGCCTGCGGCGCGACCGCATCGGCATCGTCTTCCAGGCCTTTCACCTGATACCGACCATGACGGCGCTGGAGAACGTCGCCGTGCCGCTGGAACTCGCGGGCCGGCGCGACGCCTTCGCCGTCGCCGAGGCGGGGCTGCGGGAGGTCGGCCTCGGCCACCGGCTCACCCATCTGCCCGGCCAGCTGTCGGGCGGCGAGCAGCAGCGCGTCGC
>NZ_BANB01000601.1 GCF_000964365.1 Acidisphaera rubrifaciens HS-AP3
CGGGCGATACATGTCCGACAGCGCCGCGCCGGGCAGCTCGTAGCTGCCGGGCGTCACCGCCCGCAGCTCCACCGCGACGCGGAAACCCGGCTGCGCGCCCGTCAGGTCGAGCACGGCGGCATAGCGGTCATCGGCCGCCGGCTGCGCCGCCGTGTCCGACAGCGTGCCGAGCCAGGGCATGCCCGCGACCTGTCCCGCCGGCAGCCGCCGCTCGATCTCCCAGCCCGCCGGCAGGCCCGCCAGCAGCATCGCCTGATGGTCCTGCCCGTCCTCCGCCGCGCCGTCGAGTTCAAG
>NZ_BANB01000600.1 GCF_000964365.1 Acidisphaera rubrifaciens HS-AP3
CCTTGCCGATCCCCCCCCCCGCCGCGAGGGCGGCGAGCCGGGCGGCGACCGGCAGGGCGTGGCCGATGCCCAGCGCCGCCGCGAGCGTGCCGAGCACCGCGTCGCGGGCGCCGAGCACGTCGTAGTATTCCGCCGCCTCGGTCGGGAAATGCGCGGCGCCGGCATCATTCACGAGCAGCAGCCCGTCCTTGGCTCCGAACACCAGCACCGCGCCGAACCCGTGCTCGGCGCGCAGGGCGGCGGCGGCCTGGATCAGCGTCTCGTCGGTCGGCGCCGTCTCGCCGGTCAGGTCGGCGAGCAGCCGCCGGCCCGGCACCAGGACGTCGGCCCCGGCGAAGCGGGCGAGGCCGGCGGCGGCGGTGCCGGGATCGACCACGACGCGCCGGCCCAGCGACTTCACCGCGCGGATCAGCTGCGGCGCCACGTCGCCCGCGAGCACGCCCTGGCCGTAATCGGTGAGCACGGTGATGTCGGTCGCGGCCATCGCGTCGTGGGCGATGCGGATCATGCGTTCCGCGAGCTTGGCGTGGATCGGCGAGGGGTCGTCCTTGTCGGCGCGGAAGAGCTGCTGTCCCTGGGCGATGAACCGGCTTTTCACCGTCGTCAGCCGGCCGCCCTGCACCAGTATCCACGGCTCCACGCCTGGTTGGCCGCCGATCAGGCCGGTGAGGTCGGACCCGTTCTGGTCGTCGCCGACGATCGAGACGAACGCCACGGCGGCGCCGATCGCGGTGAGGTTGCGCACCACGTTGCCCGCCCCGCCGGGGAGGGCGACCTCGCGCGCGACGGTGAGGACCGGGACCGGCGCCTCCGGGCTGACGCGGGCGACGTCGCCGAACACGTAGCGGTCGAGCAGGAGGTCGCCCACGACCAGCAGGCTGGCCCGCGCGAGCCGGCGGACGGCCTCGGCCCAGTTGGTCTCCGCCGGGGGCTGCAACGTTTCCGTCATGTTCGCTGCCATCTTGCGCAGATCGGCCATGCCGGCAAGGAAACACTGCACCCGGCCGGGGCATACGGCCGCTCAGGCCTGCAGGAAGCCCAGCGTGTCGCCCTCCAGCACGACGCAGGTCAGCGCCCCGCCCATCACGGCCCCGGTGTCGATGCCGATCCGGTTCGGCCGGACCTCCGGCTCCCGGCACGGCGTGTGGCCGTGGACCACCACCGCGCCGAAATCGCCCGCGTGGTCGAGGAAGGGGTCGCGTATCCACAGCAGGTCGTGGTCGGCCTGCGCGGCGACAGGCACGCCCGGGCGCAGGCCGGCATGGACGAAGACATAGCTGCCGGCCGCCCACGTCATCGGAAGTGCCGCCAGCCGGGCGATCACCGCGTCGCCGACCGCCGCCGGCCAGGACGCGGGATCGGCGTCCGGGGACAGGCCGAAGCTCTCCAGCGTCGCGTCCCCGCCGTTGCGCAGCCAGTCATCGACCGCCCTGGCCGTACCGTCGAGGGCCGCCAGCATCATCGCCTCGTGGTTGCCGCGCAGGTTGATGACGGACACGCCGGCGATCCGCGGATCGGCGATGCGGGCGAGGACGCCGCGGCTGTCCGGGCCGCGATCGACGTAGTCGCCGAGATGCACCAGCGCCGTCTTCGCCGCCGGCCGCGCCGCGAGGTCGTCGTGGATCAGGGCATGCAGCGCCGCCAGCCGGTCGTCGCAGCCATGGATGTCGCCCACGGCATAGACGCGTTCCCCGTCGGGCAGCCGGCCGGGCGCGGGCTGCCGGGTCGGCCCGCGTGGGGGCTGGCGGTGTCGGGACTGGCGGTGTGGGGGCTGGCGGGACGCGGGCATCACGCCGGGCAGGAGACCCGGCCCTTTGCGCCGGTGTCCAGTGCCGTCATATCGGCCCGATGAACGATGCCATCGACGTGGAGGGGCTGCGCAAATGTTACGGGAAGGTCCTGGCGGTTGACGGGGTGAGCTTCCGCGTGCCGGCGGGGGCGACGGTTGGGCTGCTCGGCGGCAACGGGGCGGGCAAGACGACGACCATCGCCATGCTGCTCGGCCTGCTGATCCCGACGTCGGGGCGTATCCGCGTCCTGGGTCACGACATGGCGACCGACCGGTTCGCGGCGCTGGCGCGGATGAACTTCTCCTCGCCCTATGTCGCCCTGCCGGGCAAGCTGCGCGTGGCCGAGAACCTGCGCGTCTACGGGCATCTGTACGGCGTGCGCGGGCTGGAGGCGCGGATCGCGGAGCTCGCCGCGCAGCTCGATCTGGGGCCGCTGCTCGACCGGCCGGCCGGGTCGCTGTCGGCGGGGCAGAAGACGCGCGTCGCGCTGGCCAAGGCGCTGATCAACCGTCCCGACCTGCTGCTGCTCGACGAGCCGACCGCGAGTCTCGATCCCGATACCGGCGACCTCGTGCGCACGTGGCTCGAACGCTACCGGGCGGAGAGCGGCGCCACGATCCTGCTCGCCAGCCACAACATGGCGGAGGTGGAGCGGCTGTGCGGCCACGTGCTGATGCTCAAGGCCGGGCGCATCGTCGACCAGGGGGCGCCGGCGGAGCTGCTCGCCCGCTACGGGCGCGACGACATGGAGGCGGTGTTTCTCGACATCGCCCGCGACCGGCGGGCGGCATGAGCGCCGCCGCCGCCGCCGCCTCGGGCCGGCGGGTCTGGGGCATGATGTACCGCCATCTCGCGCTGTATCGCCGGTCCTGGCCGCGGCTGCTCGAGCTGATGTACTGGCCGGTGCTGCAGATGCTGATCTGGGGCTTCACGTCGCAGTTCCTGGCGCAGCGGACCGGCAATCCGGTGGCGCTCGCGGGCGGGGTGCTGCTGGCGGGCGTGCTGCTGTGGGAGGTCGCGCTGCGCGGCCAGATGGGAGTCGCGGTCACGTTCCTGGAGGAATTGTGGTCGCGCAACCTGGGCCACGTCTTCGTCAGCCCGATCCGGCCGTGGGAGATGGTCTGCGCCATGCTCGGCATGAGCCTCGCGCGCACCGTGATCAGCATCCTGCCGACGATCCTGCTGGCCTGGGCGCTGTACGCCTTCAACCTGTTCAGCCTCGGGCCGGTGCTGGTGCTGTTCATGCTGAACCTGCTGCTGATGGGCTGGTGGGTGGCGTTCGGGGTGACCGCGCTGGTGCTGCGTCACGGCATGGGGGCGGAGGCGCTGGCCTGGACGCTGATGTTCGCGCTGACGCCGTTCTCGGCGGTGTTCTACCCCGTGAGCGTGCTGCCCGCGGTGCTGCGCCCGATCGCGCTGGCGCTGCCGTCGGCGCATGTGTTCGAGGGGATGCGCGCGGCGCTGGCGCATGGGGTGATCCGCTGGGACCACCTCGCCGCGGCGTTCGCGCTGAATGCCGTGTGGATGGCTGCGGCGGTCGCCACGTTTGCCTGGCAGTTCCGGGTGGCGCGGGTGCGCGGGGCGCTGCTGTCGATCGGGGAATGACGCGCCCGGGTGGACCGAGCCAGCCGGCTGACACGGCCGGTTGACCGGCAACGACGCGATTTGTGAAGATGCCGTCTCCGGAATATGTCATAACAGCTTGGCAAATCGCTGAAACCTGTCCGGTGCGATCGGACATGCGGCGGGAGATGGACGATGAAACGGACGTTGCTGGCCGCCATCCTGGCGGCGCTGCCGTGGCTGGCGCCCTCCGCGCAGGCGCAGACGAAGCAGCAGGAGACGGTCGACCGCGCGACGCTGACGTTGCAGGACCTGTACGGTCCCGCCCGGCCGCAGGACCCGCTCTGGGCCATCCGCCATGCCAAGGCGGTGGTGATCTGTCCCGAGGTGTTCCGCGCGAGCTTCCTCCTCGGCGGGTCCGGGGGCGCCTGCGTGCTGTCGTCGCGCGATGCGCAGGGGCAGTGGTCCGACCCCGCCTTCTACGGCATGGCCAGCGGCAGCCTGGGGTTTCAGGTCGGCATCCAGAATGTCGAGCTGCTGATGATCATCATGACCGAGCGCGGGCTGGACGCCATCATGGACAGTCAGTTCAAGCTCGGCGCCGACGCCTCGGCGACGATCGCGACGCTCGGCACCGGCATCGAGGGCGCGACCAGCACCAATCTCGGCGCCGATATCCTGGTGATCGGCAAGTCGAGCGGCCTGTTCGCCGGGCTGTCGATCCAGGGCAGCGTGCTGACGTCGCGCACGGCGTGGAACCAGGACTATTACGGCCAGGCCTTCGCGGCCCGGCAGGTCGTGCTGCAGGGGCAGGCGCATAATCCGGGCGCCGCGCCGCTGCGCGAGATGCTGGCCCGCTATGCCGGCGCGCCGGGCCCCGGCCTCGCCGCCCAGGCGGCCCCGCCCGGCTATGCGGCGCAGGAGCC
>NZ_BANB01000599.1 GCF_000964365.1 Acidisphaera rubrifaciens HS-AP3
GTGCCCTCGCCCCTGCTCGTCTGGCTGTCGCCGCCGCTGGCGGTCGCGGCCACCATCGCCGTCAGCGCGGCGATCTTCGCCGTCATCGGCAGTAAGCCGGCGCAGTCGGTGTTCGCCTTCTTCGTCTCGCCCCTGCTGTCCACAGACGGCCTCGCGGAGCTGGCGCTGAAGGCGGGACCGCTGGCGATGATCGGCGTCGGTCTCGCTGCCGGGTTTCGCGCCAATGTGTGGAATATCGGGGCGGAGGGACAGCTCACGCTCGGCGCCATCGCGGGCGGCGGCATCGCCCTCGCCTTCTACGGCCAGGACGGGTGGTGGATCCTGCCGCTGATGTGTCTGGCGGGGGTGACCGGCGGCATGGCCTGGGCGGCGATCCCGGCGT
Source organism: Acidisphaera rubrifaciens HS-AP3 (assembly GCF_000964365.1). GTDB lineage: Bacteria > Pseudomonadota > Alphaproteobacteria > Acetobacterales > Acetobacteraceae > Acidisphaera > Acidisphaera rubrifaciens. The sequence goes on from NZ_BANB01000599.1 coordinate 383, forward strand.
TCCTGCGCACCCGGTTCGGGGTCAACGAGATCCTGGTCAGCCTGCTGCTGACCTATGTCGCGAGCCTGCTGCTGACGACGCTGGTGTTCGGGCCGTGGAAGGACCCGGACGGTTTCAACTTCCCGCAGTCGCGCATGTTCAGCGACGCCGAGGTGCTGCCGCCGATCATCGAGGGCACGCGGCTCGGCCTCGGCACGGTGATTGCGTTCATCGTCCCGGTCCTCGTGGGGGTGGTGATGCGCTATTCGATCATCGGATTTCGGCTGCGCGCGGTCGGGCTGGCGCCGGCGGCGGCGCGCTATGCCGGATTCTCGGAACGGCGCGTGGTGTGGCTGGTGATGCTGGCGGGGGGCGGTCTCGCCGGGCTGGCCGGCGTGTTCGAGGTGGCGGGACCGATCGGCCAGCTGATCCCGCAGATCACGCCGGGCTACGGGTTCACCGCCATCATCGTCGCCTATCTCGGCCGGCTGCATCCGCTCGGGATCATCCCGGCGGCGCTGATCGTCGCACTGTCCTATCTCGGCGGCGAGGCGGCACAGGTGCAGACGGGGCTGCCGAAGGCGGCAACCGGCGTGGTGCAGGGCATGCTGCTGTTTTTCCTGCTCGCCTCCGACTTCCTGGCGCGCTACCGCGTGACGCCGGTGCGGCGTCCGCGTGTCGCCGCCGGCGCCGCATCCACGCCTGCCGCCGCGCCGGTGGTGTCATGACCGGCGGCGTGCTGATCCCGCTGCTGCAGACCGTCGTCACCAGCGCGACGCCGCTGCTGTTCGCGGCCCTGGGCGAGCTGGTGGCGGAACGGTCGGGCGTGCTCAATCTCGGCGTCGAGGGGATGATGCTCGCCGGCGCCGTGTTCGGCTTCGCGGTGATGACGGCGACGGGCAGCGACACGCTGGCGCTGCTGGCGGCGGCGGCGGCGGGGACGACCCTCGCACTGCTGTTCGGCGTCCTCGCGCTGACCCTCGCGGCGAGCCAGGTGGCGACCGGCCTGGCGCTGACGATCTTCGGCACCGGCCTCTCGACGCTGATCGGCGCGCGCTATACCGGCCGCACGGTGCCGCCGCTGCCGCGCCTCGACGTGCCGGGGCTGTCAGAGCTGCCGGTGATCGGCCCGCTGCTGTTCCGTTACGATGCCATGGTCTATCTCTCGGTGGCGTCCGCCTTCGCGATCGGCTGGTTCCTGCGCCGTACGCGCGGCGGCATGGTGCTGCGCGCGGTCGGCGAGTCCGATGTCTCTGCCCATTCGATCGGCCATCCGGTGATCCGCATCCGCTACCTCGCGGTGCTGTTCGGCGGCGCCATGGCGGGGCTGGGCGGGGCCTATCTCTCACTCGCCTACACGCCGCTCTGGGCGGAGCAGATGACGGCGGGGCGCGGCTGGATCGCGCTTGCGCTGGTGGTGTTCGCCGCGTGGCGGCCGGGGCGCGCGTTGATGGGTGCCTATCTGTTCGGCGGCATCACCGTGCTGCAGCTCTATCTGCAGGGCAGCGGGCTGGTCGCGATCCCGACGCAGATCCTCGCCATGGTGCCCTACATCGCGACGATCGTGGTGCTGACCGTGATCTCGTCCGCCTCGGCGCGGTCGCGGCTGAGCGCGCCCGCCTGTCTCGGCAAGACGTTCCGGGTCGCGACGTGACGCGCCCGGCGGATACAACGAAGGAGAGTAGCGGATGGCTGGGCTGATCGAACGTCGTACCCTGCTCACCGGCGCCGCCGCGACGGGCGCCGCCGCCGCGATCGGCATCGGGCGCGCGCGGGCGGCGGCGCCGATGAAGATCGGCTTCGTCTATGTGGGCCCGGTCGGCGATCTGGGCTGGAGCTATCAGCACGACGTCGCGCGCAAGACGCTGCAGGAGAAATACGGCGACAAGATCGCCACCCAGTTTGTCGAGAACGTCGCCGAGGGACCGGACGCCGAGCGGGTGATCCGCGAGCTCGCCAAGGTCAACGCGATGGTATTCGCCACCTCGTTCGGCTTCATGAACCCGACCGAGCGCGTCGCCAAGCAATTCCCCAAGGTGAAGTTCGAGCAGGCGACCGGCTACAAGACGCGCCCCAACATGGCCGAATACAACGCCCGCTTCTACGAGGGCCGCGCCGTGTGCGGCACCATGGCGGGGATGCTGTCGAAGGCCGGCGTCGCCGGCTACGTCGCCTCGTTCCCGATCCCCGAGGTCGTGATGGGCATCAACGCCTTCACCCTCGCCGCGCGCAAGGTCAACCCGAACTTCAAGACGAAAGTGATCTGGGCCAACACCTGGTTCGATCCCGGCCGCGAAAGCGACGCCGCCAAGTCGCTGATCGACCAGGGCGCCGACATCCTGGCGCAGCACACCGACAGCCCGGCGGTGATGCAGACGGCGGAGGCGCGCGGCGTGCTCGCCTTCGGCCAGTCGTCGGACATGCGCCGCTTCGGACCGAAGGCGCAGGTCACGTCGATCGTCGACAACTGGGCGCCCTACTACATCCTGCGCACGCAGCAGGCGCTCGACGGCACGTGGAAGACCGACGACGTGTGGTGGGGCATCAAGGAAGGCATGGTGGAGCTCGCCCCCTACGGTCCCGCCGTCACCGACAAGGTGCGCGCCGCCGCCGACGAGGTGAAGGCCGGGATCGTGTCCGGCAAGATTCATCCCTTCACCGGACCGATCAAGGACCAGAAGGGCAACCTCAAGCTCGCCGCCGGCGCGGTGATGCCGGACGCCGACCTGCTGAAGATCAACTGGTACGTGGAAGGCGTGCAGGCCTGACGGCCGCCGCCGCGCGCGAGGAGGGCTGCGATGCCATTGCTGCGCCACCATTACGGCAAGGGGCGCGTGCGCCTGATGCGGGTGCACCGCGACGGCGACTATAACGAGGTGCGCGAACTCACGCTGCGCGTGATGCTCGACGGCGATTTCTCCGCGGCCTACACGGACGCCGACAACAGCCGGGTGGTCGCCACCGACACCATCAAGAACCTTTGCTACATCGTCGCCACCGACCATCTCGCGGCCGGTGCGGAAGCCTTCGCCGAGGCGCTCGGCGCCTGCTTCCTCGACCGCTACGCGCATGTCACGGCGGTGTCGGTGACGTCGACCGAGACGAAATGGGCGCGCATGCCGGTCGGCGGCGCGCCGCATCCGCACGCCTTCCTGCTGGACGCTAACGGTACGCCAACCGTCCGCGCGCACTTCACCCGCGACGGCGCGACCATCGCCTCGGGCATCGACGGATACACCTTCATGAAATCGACCGAGGCGGGGTGGGTCGGCTACCTGATGGACGACGCCACGACATTGAAGGAGACGCGCGACCGGATCGTCGCGACGGCGATGGACGCAAGCTGGCGCTGGTCCGCCCGGCCGGCGGACTACGCGGCGGCCAACGCCGCGATCCTGACGACCGCGATGGAGGTCTTCGCCACGACCTACAGCGACGGGGTGCAGGACAGCCTGTACCGCATGGGCGAGGCCGTGCTCGCCGCCGTGCCGGAGGTGGCGGAAATCAGCATGGCCTGTCCCAACAAGCACTACATCCCGGTCAACCTCGCGGGCTTCGGCCGCGACGGGCGCAACTGCGTGCTGCTGCCGACCGACGAGCCGCACGGGCAGATCGAATGCACGGTCGGCCGCGCCTGATCCCGGCCTGAGCCTACCCGGTCTGGCTGGCGCGCAGACCCGACGGGTCGAAGCGGCGGAGGAAATCGAGCAGCACCGTCGCGGCGCACGCGGCATCGGCGGCGGTGATCGACTCCGCCGGATTGTGGCTGATGCCGCCCCGGCAGCGCACGAACAGCATGCCGATCGGACACAGCGCCCGCATCGCGAGCCCGTCATGCCCGGCGCCGCTGACCAGACGCAGCGGCGCGATGCCGGCGCGGCGCACCGCGTCCTCGAACTGCGCGACCAGCGCGGGGTGGCAAAGCGCCGCCGGCTGGTCATAGGTGCGGCGTATCTCCACCCCCACGCGGCGGCGGCGGGCGATCGCGCGGCAGTCGCGCTCGAACGCGGCGATCGCCGTGCGGCGTACGGTATCGTCGTCGCTGCGCACGTCGACGGTGAAGAAGGCGCCTGACGCGATCACGTTCACCGCTCCCGGATCGGCAGCGATCACGCCCGTCGTGGCAACCAGGCCGGGCGTGCGCAGCGCCAGCGCCTCGATCGCCAGGATCATCTCCGCCGCCGCGCAGACCGCGTCGCGGCGCAGGGCCATCGGCACGGTGCCGGCATGGCCGGCCACGCCCTCCACCGCCACCTTGAACCGGCTGCCGCCGGCGATCGCCGTGACGATGCCGACCGGCAGTCCCTGCGCCTCCAGCACCGGCCCCTGCTCGATATGCACCTCGCAATAGGCGAGCACGTCGTCTGGCCGGCGGGCGACGGCGGGGATGGCGTCGGGGGCGCAGCCGAAGCCGATCAGCGCGTCGCGCAGCCGCACCCCGTCCGGGTCGACCGCATCGAGCGTCGCTGCGTCGAAGGTGCCGGCGACCGCGCGCGACCCGGTGAGCGTGACCGGAAAGCGCGAGCCTTCCTCGTCGCCGAAGGCCAGCACCTCGATCGCAAAGGGCAGGCGCTCGCCCGCGCCGTGCAGCCGCGCCACCGCCTCGATCGCGGTGACCACGCCGAGCGTGCCGTCATAGCGCCCGGCGTCGCGCACCGTGTCGATATGCGAGCCGAGCAGCAGCGCCGGCGCATCCGGCCGCGCCCCCGGGTACCGCCCGACGACGTTGCCCACGGCGTCGATCGAAGCCGTCATGCCGGCCTCGCGCATCCAGCCCGCCACCAGATCCGCCGCCCCGCGATGCTCCGGCGTGAGATACCGGCGCGTCAGCGCGTCGCGCTCCGACGAGAACCGCGCGAGGTCCGCCAGCCGCGCCATCAGCGCGCGGCCCGGCGCCGTGTCGTCCGGCCGATCCATCAAGCGGCCGTCCCCGCTGCCGGGTGGGTCGCGTGCCAGTGCCGCGCGACGTCGATGCGCCGCGCGATCCAGACGCCCTCGTGCCGCGCCACGTGGTCGATGAAGCGCTGCAGCGACGCCGCCCGCCCCGGTCGCCCGGCAAGCCTGCAATGCAGCCCGACATTGAGCATCCGCGCCGTCCCGTCCCGCCCCTCGGCATAGAGCACGTCGAAACTGTCACGCAGATAGGTGAAGAACTGCTCGCCCTCGGCGAAGCCGCTGGTGGTCGCGAAGCGCATGTCGTTGCTGTCGAGCGCGTACGGGATCACCAGATGCGGCCCGTGCGGCCCGCGCACCCAGTACGGCAGGTCGTCGGCATAGCTGTCCGACGAATAGACGAAGCGCCCGTCCTCCAGCACGAGGTCGAGCGTGTGCATCGAACAGCGGCCGAGATAGAACCCCTCCGGCGGCGCGCCGGTGACCGAGGCATGCAGGTCGAAGGCCTCGCGCATGTGCGCCTGCTCGACCGCGCGCGGGACGGATTTGTAGTCGATCCATTTCAGCCCGTGGCTGGCGATCTCCCACCCCGCCTCCTGCATCGCCGCGACCTGTTCGCGCCCGCGCGCCAGGGCGGTCGCGACGCCATAGACGGTCACCGGCAGGCGGTTGGCGGTGAACAGGCGCCACAGCCGCCAGAACCCGGCCCGCGCGCCGTATTCATAGATCGACTCCATGTTCCAGTGCCGCTGTCCGGGCCAGGGCGCCGCCCCCGGGATTTCCGACAGGAACGCCTCGGACGCCGGATCGCCGTGCAGGATGCTGCTCTCGCCGCCCTCCTCGTAGTTGATGACGAACTGCACGCAGACCCGCGCCCCGCCCGGCCAGCGCGGGTCGGGCGGCGTGCGGCCATAGCCGGTCATGTCGCGGGGATAGGGATCGCTGGGAGAAAGCGCGGGCACGTCCGGCGCGCCCGGCGGCTCAACGGTCATCGGCAACCTCGGCACAGCATGCGCGGCGGAACGCCCGCCACCCGCGCGCGGCGGGGCAAGAAGCGAGCCAGATCATTGAGGGAACGACGAACGGCGGAGCGGCGTGGTCGGGCAGGCGGGATTCGAACCCACGACCCCCAGTCCCCCAGACTGATGCGCTACCAGGCTGC
>NZ_BANB01000598.1 GCF_000964365.1 Acidisphaera rubrifaciens HS-AP3
GAGCGCGGCCGCGACGGTCGCGGGGCGCAGGTCCGGCAGGCGCGCGGCGACATGCTCGTCCGGACGCACGAGATAGCCGGCGAGGCCCGGGGCCGCGAGCGCTGCGGGGAGGGCGGCGGGGCGGATGACCGCGAGGCCGAGATCGCGCAGCGCCGCGTCGTCGCGATCGTCCGTCCCGGTCGCCAGCACGGCGAAGCCGTCGCGCGGCAACAGGTCGTGCAGCCATGTCCCGTCGCCAAGGCGCAGATTGGGCAGCACCGCGCCCGGCGTGACCCCGCCGCCGATCGGATCGTCGTGCACGATGACGGGCGAGGCGTCGTAGGTGTGGGCCGAGGACTGGCGCGGATTGACCAGCGCGCTCGCCCAGGGGTGCTCGGCCGCGAGATGCAGCGCCGCGTCGCGCAGCAGCCGGAAGCCGGGGCCGGGCGGCGACATGAACCAGGTGCTTTTGATCGCCGCCGCATGGTTCTCCGCCGTCGCGCGGCGGCGTTCGGCGCCGTAGCTGTCGAGCAGCGCGTCGGGTGCCGCGCCGCGCATGACGGCGGCGAGTTTCCAAGCGAGGTTGTGCGCGTCGTCGAAGCCGGAATTGAGGCCGCGCACGCCGAAGATCGGCACCAGATGCGCGGCATCGCCCGCCAGCAGCACGCGGCCGTGACGGTACTCGTCGAGCGAGAGGGCGAGCGCCTTGTAGAGGCTGCGCCAGACCAGCCGCCAGGGTGCGTCGACGCCCATCATGGCGAGCTGTGCCGTGATGCGCGCGCGCACCGCGTCCTCCGCCAGTGCCGCCTCGGCGTCCTCGTCGTCGCGCAACTGGCAGTCGATGCGCCAGATATGGTCGGGCTGGATGTGGACGATGACGGTCGAGCCGGGATTGGCGGGGCTGTCGAACCACACCAGCCGCTCCACCGGGCGCGCGACGCCGGGGATTTCGATGTCGGCGATCAGATAGCGGCTTTCATAGGCGGTGCCGTGCAGCTTCAGCCCGAGCTGTTCGCGCACGACCGAGCGCCCGCCATCGGCGGCGACCAGCCATTCGGCGCGCAGCGTGCGGGCGCCGTCCGGCGTGTCGAGGTCGAGCGTCACGCCATCGGCGTCGGGGCGGACGGCGGTGACGCGGTGATCCCAGCGCAGCGTGTCGGGGCCGGTCTGGTCCGCGAGCGCGTCCACCAGGAACTGTTCGGTCCAGTATTGCTGGAGGTTGACGAAGGGCGCGTGCCGGTCGCCCGCGTCGTGCGGCATGTCGAGGCGGAAGACGAGGCGGTCGCGGTGGAAGGTGCGGCCGGTGGACCAGCCGAGCGCCTTGTCGGCGAAGGCGCGGCCGGCGCCGAGGCGGTCGAGGATTTCCTGGCTGCGCCGCGAGATGCAGGTGGCGCGGCTGGTCCAGGCGACGGCGGGCTTCGCGTCGAGGACGACCGGGCGGATGCCGGCGCGCGCGAGGCCGATCGCGGTCGCGAGGCCCACGGGGCCGGCGCCGATGACCGCGATGCGTGCGTGATCGGTGGCATGTGACATGGCCCGATGCTACCGCGCGCCCGGGCGCGTCCAGAAGGGGGGGCCGGCGCGGTGCAGGTGTCCGCCGCCGTCGCATCGGGGGCGCGGCGGCGGGCGTTGGGCGGTGTCAGGCGCGGGGGCGGGTGTC
>NZ_BANB01000597.1 GCF_000964365.1 Acidisphaera rubrifaciens HS-AP3
GGTCGCGCTCGCGCGCGGCCTGCTGGCGGATGCGCTCGGCATCGGTGCGGGCGCGGGCGAGCGCCTGATCGGCGCCCTGCGTCGCCGACAGCACCGCGTCATAGGCGCGCTTGGCCGGCGGCGGCAGCGTCGCGGTGAGGTCGATGCGCACCGTCTCGATGCCGAGGGCGCCACCCGACGCCGCCAGTGCGGCGAGGCGCGCGTTCATCACCGCGGCGAGTTCGTCGCGCACCGCCTGCCGCGCCGCGGCGGCATCGGGCCGGGCGGCGCTGCCCGCCTCGGTGACCAGGAAATCATCGAGCCGGTGGCGCGCGGCGACGGTCACGGCGGCATCGCGGAACAGCCGGTCGAGCGCCGCCGGGATGTGCAGCTGCTGGAGCGCGAAGGCGACCGGATCGTTGATGCGGAACGTCATCGCGGCGTCGAGCAGCACGACGCCGCCGTCGCCGGTCAGATAGCTGCCGGCATTGCCCTGGGGCGGCGCGTGCTCGGCACGGTCGACGGCATCGTCCAGCCCCTCCGCCCGCGGCACCGGCGAGACATGCAGCGAGATCTGCCGCTCCGGCCCCGGGATCAGCTCCACCCGCTCCACCGGCGACGGCCACGCCAGCAGCAGGCCGGGCGGGGCGACGCGCACGATGCGGCCGAAGCGATAGACGACGGCGCTGCGATCGGCCGGCACCTGCCGTATGCCGGAGGCGAGCCAGGCCAGGGCCAGCAGCGCGGTCGCCAGCCAGACCGCGCGCATGCCGATCGTCAGCGCCTGCACCACCGGGCCGGCGGCGACGTCGTCGCCGGGACGGACGGCCGCCCTGGTCATGGGGCGCAGCGTCCGGTGTCGTCGGGCGGCGCCTCCACCAGCACGTGAAACGGCGCGGCGTCGGTGCGCAGGATGACGCGCGTGCCCGGCCCCACCACGGCGGCGACGGTGTCGAGCGAACGGAGCAGCGTGTAGAGGCGCGGATCGGCGCGATAGGCGCCGGCCTGGATGGCGGCGGCCTGCGCCTGCGCCCGCGCCTCGATCCCGGCGGCCTCGGTGCGGGCGGCGGCGACCGTCACGCGGGCGTCGCGCTCGGCGTCAGCGCGGATGGCGGCGGCCTGACGCAGCCCCTCGGCGGTGCGCTCGGCGGCGACGGTCTCGCGCTCGGCCTTCATGCGCCCGACCGTCGCGGCCATCGTCTCGGCGGGCAGACCGAGTCGCTCGATGCCGACGGCGCGCACGTCCAGGCCGTAGATGTCGGCGACGCGCGCCGCGACCTGCGCGCGCAGCCGCCGCTCCACCTCGTCGAGCTTCACCTGCGCCGGATCGGTGTTGACCAGGGCGGCGAGGTCGAAGCTGCTCGCGGTGACATGCAATGCCGCGCCGACGAAGCTGCGCAGCTGCCGCGCCGCCTCGTCCGGGTCGTTGCGCACGGCGCGCAGGAAGCGGGTGATGCGCGCCGGATCGGCCGGCACCTGCCACGCCACGTAGGCCTGCGCCAGCACGCGCAGCCCGTCGCGGGTGCCGACATCCTGCAGCCCGGTGGACGTGGTGCGCAGCCGCAGATCGACGGTGATGGTGCCGTCGATCGGCATCGGCAGCTTCCAGGCGAGCCCCGGCCGCGTCAGTACGCGCACCGGATCGCCGAAGCGGGTGACGACCACCGCCTCCCCGGCCGGCACCATGACGATGCAGGCGGCGAGCACCCCGCCCGCGACGACGAGTCCGGCGAGGATGAAGCGCAGCGCGACCCGCAGCCGCCCGCCGGACTCCGCCGCCCCGTGGGCGTGATGGTGATGCAGGCCGTGCCCGTGACCGTGCCCGTGCCCGTGGCTGTGGGAGTGACCGTGCGTGTGCGCGTGTGACATTGGGTTCAGTCCGGATCGACGGGGCCGGCGGGGGGCAGCACGAGGGCGGAGGGCGGACGCAGGTCGAGCGCCGGCGCGTCGCCGCCGCTCAGGTGCTGGTCGATGATGGTCAGCGGCGTGCGCGCCAGCGCGGCGATCAGGTCGGTGTCGTAGCGTTCCAGCAGGAACGCCCGCCCGCCCGCCGCATAGGCGTCGCGGTCGGCGGCGAAGCGCAGCGCGTCGCCCCGCGCGGTGCCCACCGTCTCCGCCGCCGCGCCG
>NZ_BANB01000596.1 GCF_000964365.1 Acidisphaera rubrifaciens HS-AP3
GACGACCGGCGCGAACGGGCGGAGAGCCGCGCCGCCCTCGCCCCGCTGCGCCGCCGCGCGCGCGAGGCGGAGGCGCGTATCGCGACGCTGGCCGCCGAACGCGCGCGCATCGAGGCAAAGCTCGCCGATCCCGCCCTCTATGCCCCAGGCCGGGCGGCGGAGATCACCGCCGCCAACACCCGCCTCGCCGCCATCGCGCGCGAGACCGAGGCGGCCGAGGCCGCGTGGCTGGAGGCCGAGGAGGCGCTGGAGACCGCCGGGTAGCGGCCCGTTTCCTGCACGACCGGGGCACGAGCCCGTCCCGAAGGAGCCACGCCGGATGAACCTTGCCGCCCTGCTTGCCGATCTCGGCGACGTCCCGGTGATCACCGATCCCGCGATCGTGCGCAAACGCTCGCGCGACTTCTTCTGGTACAGCCCGATCCTCAACGCGCAGCTCGCGGACAAGTCCGCCGACCTGATCGCCGCACCGCGCACCGAGGCGGAGGTGATCCGCGTCGCCGGCGCCTGCGCCCGCCACCGCGTGCCGCTGACGGTGCGCGCGGGCGGCACCGGCAACTACGGACAGGCGGTGCCGCTCGAGGGCGGCGTGCTGCTCGACATCACCGGCCTGTCGGCGATCGAATGGATGCGCCCCGGCGCGCTGCGCGTGCAGGCGGGCGCGATGCTCAACGCCGTCGATGCCGCGATGCAGCCGCATGGCTGGGAACTGCGCATGCATCCGTCCACGCGCCGCACGGCAACCGTCGGCGGCTTCGTCGCCGGCGGATCGGGCGGCATCGGCTCGGTCACGTATGGCGGGCTGCGGGAGCCGGGCAACATCCACGCCGCCCGCATCGTGACCGTCGAGCCGGAGCCGCGCGTGATCGAGCTGCGCGCCGACGCGGCGCAGAAGATCAACCGCGCCTATGGCACGACCGGCATCATCACCGCGCTGGAAATGCCGCTCGCGCCCGCGTGGGAGTGGATCGAGCTGGTGATCGCCTTCGACACCTTCCTCGACGCCGCCCGCTTCGGACTCGACGCCGCGCTGTCGGACGGCATCGTCAAGAAGCTGCTGTCGCCGGTCGACGCGGCAATCACGCCGTATTTCGGCGCGCTGAAATCCGCCTGCCCGCCGGGGCGCGCCGCATTGATCGCGATGGTCGCGGAGCCGTCGCTGGAGAGTTTCAAGACGCTGCTCGCCGGACGCGGCACCATCACGCACGAGGCGCCGGCCGACGAGCATGGCGGCCGCGTGCCGCTGTATGAATACACCTGGAACCACACGACGCTGCAGGTGCTCAAGACGGACCGCAGCGTGACCTATCTGCAATGCCTGTATCCGCACGACCGGCTGCTCGAGTCGGTCGCGCGCATGAACGCGATGTTCCCCGACGAGGTGCTGCCGCATCTGGAGTTCATCCGCTTCGCCGGCCGCGTCACCTGCAGCGCGCTGCCGGTGGTGCGCTACACGACGCCCGAACGGCTCGACGAGATCATCGCGCTGCACGAGGCGGCGGGCGTGCACATCGCCAACCCGCATGTCTATACCCTGGAGGACGGCAGCCGCTACAAGCGCGTCGATGCCGATCAGCTCGGCCTCAAGCACGAGGTCGATCCCTATGGATTGCTCAACCCCGGCAAGATGCGCAGCTACGTCCCGGCGGCCGCGTGATGCCGCGCCCTATGCCGGCAGCGGCGCCGCGCGCACGTCGCGCAGCAGGCTGATGAAGGCGTCCACGTAGAACGACGCGGTGATCCGGCCCTTTTCGGCGGTCGCCAGATGCGCCTCGCCCACCGCGCCGTCCGGATTGAGGTCGCCGGCCATCCACGCATAGGCGACCGGCCCGGTCGGGCGCAGCAGCATGAAGCGCCGCGCGTCATCCTCGGCGACCGAGACGAAATCGCGCGCGCGCGTCATGTCCACCAGGTCGGGGCGCAGATGCAGCATCAGCGATGTCTCGACATCGCCGGCATGGATGCCGTGCGCCAGCTCGCGCTCGCCGAACAGCCCGGGCGGGCGCCCCATGCGCGACCAGTGGCACTTCACCGCCAGCATGCCCGCGCGCACGCGCAACTCGCGCGCGACGATGCCGATGACCTCGTCGTTGCCGCCGTGCGAGTTGACGATGACGAGCTTGCGCAACCCCGCCCGCGCGACCGACAGGCCAAGCTCGGTCCACGCCTCGATCAGCGCGCCGGGCGGCAGCGTGAGCGTGCCGGGGCTGCGCAGGTGCTCGTTGGACTTGCCCACCGTCTGCACCGGCAGGATGCGCAGGTCGAGATCGTCCGGCAGCCGCGCGACCAGCAGGTCGAGCAGCCCCTGGTTGATCATCGCATCGACGCCGGTCGGCAGATGCGGCCCGTGCTGCTCCACCGCCGCCGTCGGCAGCACGGCGATCGTCGTCATCGGATCGAGCCCGTCGAACTCGCGCGACGCGTACTCGCTCCACCACGCGCGGCGCCGGGCGGTGGTCATGCCGCCGCCGCCGCCGTTGCCTCGATCTCGATGAGAAACTCGGGCCGGGTGAAGCCCGCGACGATGATCAGCGTGGAGGCCGGCGGCGTGCCCGGAAACTGCGCGTCGCGCACCCGCATGTAGTCCGCCATGTGCGCGCGGTCGGTGACATAGGCATTGAGGCGGATCACGTGGCCCAGCGTCATGCCGTCCTCCGCAAGGATCGCCGCGATGTTGGCGAAGCACAGCGCCGCCTGCGCCGCGCAGCCGGCCGGGACGGTGCCGTCCGCCGCCACGCCGAGCTGCCCGGACGTGACGACGAGGCGCGCGCCCGGCGGCGTCGCGATGCCGTGGCTGTAGCGGCCGAAGGGCGGCGGGACGGCGGCGGGCAGCAGCGGGCGCATGGCGTTTCCATCGCGGTGGCACACGACCCTAGGAGGGCCGCCGCACCCGGTCTAGCATCGGCTGTCCGCACAATGACCGGGAGACGCGCCATGGCGAGCGACGAGCTGCACTATCTCGACCTGCTGGAGGTCGGGCGGCGCATCCAGGCCCGCGAGCTTTCCCCGGTCGAGGTGACGCAGGCGCAGCTTGCCCGTATCGAGGCGCTCGACGGCGCGCTCAAGAGCTATGCCACCGTGACGGCGGAGCTGGCGCTGCGCCAGGCGCGCGCGGCCGAGGACGAGATCATGCGCGGCGACGTGCGCGGCCCGCTGCACGGCGTGCCGATCGCGCTCAAGGATCTGTGCTGGACGCAGGGCGTGCCGACGGCGGCGGGCATGACGATCCATCGCGATTTCGTCCCGGACGAGGACGCGACCGTGACCGCCCGCCTGCGCGCCGCCGGCGCCGTGTGCCTCGGCAAGCTGCAACTGACCGAGGGCGCCTATGCCGACCATCACCCGGACATCACGCCGCCGCGCAACCCGTGGAACGCGGATCACTGGTCCGGCGCGTCGTCCAGCGGCTCGGGCGTCGCGACGGCGGCGGGGCTTTGCTACGGCTCGCTCGGCTCCGATACCGGCGGATCGATCCGCTTCCCCTCGGCGGCCAACGGCATCACCGGGCTGAAGCCCACCTGGGGCCGGGTCAGCCGCTACGGCGTGTTCGAACTGGCCGCGACGCTCGACCATATCGGGCCGATGACGCGCAGCGCGGTCGATGCCGGCGCCATGCTGGGCGCCATCGCCGGCGCCGATCCGCGCGACCCGACCGCGCGCCAGGAGCCGGTGCCCAACTATCTCGCCGGCATCGGGCGCGGGCTGCGCGGCGTACGCGTGGGCATCGACGCGGCGTGGAACACCACCGGCACCGACACCGCGACGATCGAGGCGGTGGAGGCCGCCGCTGCCGTCATCGAAGGCCTCGGCGCCGAACTGCGCGCCGTCACCTTCCCCGACGTCACGCAGATGATCGCCGACTGGTTTCCCGCATGCGGCGTGGAGACCGCCGTCGCGCACGAGGCGACCTATCCCGCCCGCCGGGCCGAGTACGGCCCCGCCCTGTCCGGGCTGATCGACACCGGGCGGGCGCTCTCGGGTCTCGACTACCAGAAGATCATCCTGCGCCGCGCCGACTTCACCGGCCGTGTCGCCGCGCTGTTCGAGACGATCGACCTGCTGCTGATCCCGGCCCAGGCCTTCGCCTCGCCCACCGTCGCGACGATGGCGACGCTCGGCGAGGATGCGTCGCTGCTCGCCGGGCTGCTGCGCTACACCTGCCCGTTCGACATGAGCGGCAGCCCGACGATCACGCTGCCCGGCGGCTACACCCGCGACGGCATGCCGATCGCCTTCCAGCTTGTCGGGCGCCATATGGACGAGGCGCTGCTGGTCCGCGCCGGCGCCGCCTTCCAGCGCGAGACCGACTGGCACCTGCGCCGCCCGATGCCGTAGCGCCGGGGAGGTTTCAGGCGAAGCGGCGCAATACGGCGGTCACGGCGGCGATGTCGGCCGCCGTCAGCATCTCGTGCATCGGCACGCCGATCAGCCGGTCGCCGAGCGCCTCGGCGCGCGGCAGCGCGGGCGCGCCTCCGGTGCCCGCTCCGGCGAAATACGCCTCGCGATGCAGGCCGCGCCCGTACCAGCGGCGCCAGCCGATCCCCGCCGCGTCCAGATCGGCCGT
>NZ_BANB01000595.1 GCF_000964365.1 Acidisphaera rubrifaciens HS-AP3
GGACGAGGCCGGGCGCGGCCCGCTCGCCGGCCCGGTGGTGGCCGCCGCCGTCGTCTTCACCGCCTCGCCGCCGCGCGCCCTCGCGGCGCTGATCGACGATTCCAAGGCGCTGACGGCGGAGGCGCGCATGATCGCGTATACCGCCCTCCTCCGCTGTGGCCGGGCGGAGATCGGCATCGGCGCCGCCTCGGTCGACGAGATCGCGCAGATCAACATCCTGCACGCGGCACTGCTTGCCATGCGCCGTGCCGTCGCGCGCCTGCCGTCACCGCCCGACCATGCGCTGGTGGACGGCAACCAGGACCCGCGCCTGCCATGTGCCACCACCTGCGTCGTGGACGGCGACGCCGCCTGCCTGTCGATCGCCGCCGCCTCGATCGTGGCGAAGGTGACACGCGACCGGCTGATGGCCGCCCTCGCCCGCCGTCACCCGGCCTATGGGTGGGAGCGCAACGCCGGCTACGGCACCGCCGAGCACCGCCGGGCGATCGACACCGCCGGGCTGACGCCGCACCATCGCCTCGGCTTCGGCGCGGTCCGGCAATACGTGCTGGCGCTCACGCCTGTGCCAGCGCCGCCGACCATGGCGACGCCACATCGCTGATGCCGGTCCGCACGCCGTCCGCGCCGACGGCGATCACGTTCGGACAGGCGAAGTTGATCGGCAGCACCGCGTGCTCGACCACGTCCACCGGACCGTCCGCCGCCAGCGCTGCGATCACCTCGGGCGGCAGCCTTCGGTCGGCGGCGACACGGTCGGGGCCGGAGACGTCGATGCGCGGCAGGTGCGCCGCCTCCTGCGGCTCGATCCCGAAGCCGGCGACGAAGGCCAGCAACTGCGCGACGGAGGCGAGGATGCGCCGCCCGCCGGACGACCCGCCCGCCAGCACCGGCCGGCCGTCCTCGGCCAGGATGAAGGGCAGCATGTTGGTCAGCGGCCGCCGTCCCGGCGCCATCGCGTTCGGCGTGCCGGGGCGCGGATCGAACCACATCACGCCGTTGTTCATCAGCACGCCGGTGCGCGGCAGCACCACACGGCTGCCCATCGACGACAGCAGCGTCGTGGTCAGCGCGACCATCCCGCCCTCGGCGTCGATTACCGTCAGATGCGTGGTGCAGCTGTCCGCCCCCTGCGGCTCGGCATCGTCGGCGCCGGCGAGGCGCGCGGCATAGGCGGCCTTCATCGCGCGCGCCAGATCGGCATACCACGCCGCGTCCGGCCGTCCGCCCGGACGCTCGGCCAGCGCGCGGGCGGCGAGCACGCGCGCGAGCGTGGGC
>NZ_BANB01000594.1 GCF_000964365.1 Acidisphaera rubrifaciens HS-AP3
CTCGACCGTCTCGTCGGCCTCGGCCACCGCCTCGATGTCGTGCATCGTCTCCTCGCGCGGGGCTGCGATCTCGGCCGGCGGGGCGAGCATGGCGACCGGCCCCGGTTCCTCGCGCGCACCCTCGCGCGGCGTCTGCGCGCGCAGACGGTCGATGCGGTGCTGCGTGCCGCTCAGCGCCGCGTCGGCGTCGAACAGCACGCGCATCTGATAGCGCCGCTCGATCGTCGCGAGCCGTTCGCGCTTGTGATTGAACAGGTACAGCAGCAGCGCCGGCGCGACATGCACCATCACCTCGGCCGCGCGCTGGCGCGCACCCTCTTCCTCGATCGCGCGCAGGACGTGGATCGCGGCGCTTTCCGTGGTCCGCACGAGCCCGATGCCGTTGCAGTGCGGGCAGGTGGTGAAGTTGGTCTCCGCCAGCGACGGGCGCAGCCGCTGGCGGCTCATCTCCAGCAGGCCGAAATGGCTGATATGGCCGACCTGGATGCGCGCGCGGTCGCCCCTGAGCGCATCCTTGATGCGCCGTTCCACCATCGCGTTGTGCTTCTTCGACTCCATGTCGATGAAGTCGATGACGATCAGGCCGGCGAGATCGCGCAGGCGCAGCTGGCGGGCCACCTCGTCGGCGGCCTCCAGATTGGTGCGCAGCGCGGTTTCCTCGATGTTGCGCTCGCGGGTCGAGCGGCCGGAGTTGACGTCGATCGCGACCAGCGCTTCGGCCTGGTTGATGACGAGATAGCCGCCCGATTTCAGCTGCACCGTCGGGTTCAGCATCGAATCGAGCTGCGCCTCCACCTGATGGCAGGTGAACAGCGGCGCCGTCCCCTCGGTGTCCTTGTGCAGGATCACCTTCCGCGCGTGGCTCGGGATCAGCATGTTCATGAAGTTGCGGGCGGCGCGCCACGCTTCCTCGCCGTCCACCACGATCTCGTCCACGTCGCGCGAATAGACGTCGCGGATCGCGCGCTTGATGAGGCTGGCTTCCTCGTAGATCAGCGCGGGGGCGACCGACTGCATCGTGTGTTCGCGGATGTCGTCCCACAGCCGCATCAGGTATTCGCAGTCGCGCTTGATCTCCGGCTTCGGCCGGTTGGCGCCGGCGGTGCGGACGATCAGGCCCATGCCGTCGGGGATGTCGAGTTCGGCCATCACCTCCTTGAGCCGCTTGCGGTCGGCGGCGGAGGTGATCTTGCGCGAAATCCCGCCGCCGCGCGGCGAGTTCGGCATCAGCACGCAGTAGCGGCCGGCGAGCGAGAGATAGGTGGTCAGCGCGGCACCCTTGGACCCGCGCTCCTCCTTGACGACCTGCACCAGCATGATCTGCCGGCGCTTGATGACCTCCTGGATCTTGTAGTTGCGGAGGTACCTGATCGGGATCGAGCGGCTGTGCTGGTCGGGCTCGGCGTCCGCCTCGCCGCCCACCGTCTCCGGCGGCGGCAGGTCGGCGGCCGGCTCC
>NZ_BANB01000593.1 GCF_000964365.1 Acidisphaera rubrifaciens HS-AP3
CCGGGTTCGAGCCGGCCCCCGATTACGGCGCCATCGCCGCGGCGGCGGGGGGCGCGCTCGCCCTGTCGGCCCGCCATCCGGCCGAGCTGGACGGTGCCCTCGCCGCCGGCTTCCGCGCGGTGCGGGAGGAGGGGCGCTGCGCCGTGCTGGACGTCGCGTTGCCGCCGCTGTGAGAATTAACTTGCATGATGATAGTGACGCGCCTAGTTACTAGCACCACACTAGTGACCATGATCAGGAGGCGCCGATGCGCCGCAAGAGCTTCGAAGGCATGACCTGCCCCATCGCCCGCAGCCTCGAGCGCGTGGGCGAATGGTGGAGCATCCTGATCCTGCGCGACGCCTTCCTCGGCGCGACACGGTTCGAGCAGTTCCAGAAGAGCCTGGATATCGCCCCCAACATGCTGACCCGCCGGCTGGCGGCGCTGGTGGAGGCGGGGCTGCTGGAGCGGCGGCGCTACAGCGAACGGCCGCCGCGCGACGAGTATGTGCTGACCGAGCGCGGCCGGGATTTCCGGCCGGTGCTGTGGTCGCTGCTGGCCTGGGGCAACAAGCATTTCGCGCCCGAGGGGCCGAGCGTCGTCATCGTGGACGGCGAGACGGGCGCGGTGGCGGACCCCGTTCTCGTCGACCGGGCGACCGGCCGGCCGCTGACGTCGCCGCCGTTCCGCACCCGCAGGCTGCGCCCCGCAACCCAGGAGACGGCCGATGTCTAGCGCGGTGCTCGCCCGCGAGGCGCCGGCCACGACCGCCGCCGTACGCCGGCCACGCCGTCGGC
>NZ_BANB01000592.1 GCF_000964365.1 Acidisphaera rubrifaciens HS-AP3
GACCCGGGGCGGACGGGGACCGGGACTCGCGGCGCGGCACGGGCCGCGCCGGGTCCGGCGGCGCGCGGACCCTACGCGTGCCGCCGCGACGCCACTATTGCAACCGTGAGAAGGTTTTATGACAGAGGCAACGGGGCGGCGCATGCCCGCCCCGCCCGGATCAGCCCCCCGCGTGCGGCAGCTTCGGCTGGTCCACCATCCGAAGATAGGGCTTCAAGGTCTTGAAACCCTTCGGGAAGCGCTTGTGCGCCTCTTCGTCGGACAGGCTTGGTACGATGATCACCTGCTCGCCGTCGCGCCAATTCACCGGCGTCGCCACCTTGTGGGCGTCGGTCAGCTGGAGGCTGTCGATCACCCGCAGGATCTCGTCGAAATTGCGCCCCGTGCTCGGCGGGTAGGTCAGGATTAGGCGGACTTTCTTGTTGGGGTCCACGATGAACACGCTGCGCACCGTCACCGACGGGTCGGCCTCCGGGTGGACCATGCCGTAGAGGTCGGAGACCTTGCGGTCGTGGTCGGCGAGGACCGGGAAGTTCAGCGTCTGGCCCTGCGTCTCCTTGATGTCGGCGGCCCAGCCGGCATGGCGCTCGCCGGTGTCCACCGACAGGCCGATCGGCTTGACCCCGCGCTTGTCCCATTCGGGTTTGAGACGGGCGACCTCGGCGAGTTCGGTGGTGCAGACGGGCGTGTAATCCTTGGGGTGGCTGAACAGCACGCCCCAGGAATTGCCCAGCCATTCGTGAAAGCTGATCCGGCCCTCGCTGCTGTCCTGTTCGAAGTCGGGGGCGGTCTGGCCGAGCTGGATGGTCATATGCGGTGCTCCTTTAACCGTAGCGCCTACGTGGGTTGGCGCCGGGCGACGTAAAGCACAGCAGGAAAACGTATGACACCCCGGCGCGACCCTGCCCCGGCCGGGCGCGCTTTCGGCCAGTCAGCTCAGCAGCACCACGCGTGTGAGCGCGGGCGTGCCGTCGGGCGCCAGGCTGTTGCAGGTCACCGTGAAATAGGCGTCGTTGTAGTCGAGGTCATCGCTGCCCAGACCGCCCATGTCGTTCCACCAGACGGCATAGCTCTGGCCGTTGTATTGCTGACAGCTCATGGCGGCATAGGCGACGCCCGGGGTCGCGGCGGGGGCGAAGCAGGTACCGGCAGCCGGCGGCGTGGCGAGCGATTGCCCGGGCGTATAGGGCCCCATGATGAAGCTGCAATTGATGTTCGTCGGATATGTCGTTGATGTATAAACATAGTTCGGAAACAGGCAGATCCCGAGCAGGTCCAGCAGATAGGACTGGTAGCCGTAGCTGTAGTTGGTGATCTGCGTCGGCGCTTCGCCCAGCGCGAGGAAGGCCGAGTAGAACCATTGCGCCTGACCGGTCCCGGAAATGCCGCCGCCGGGGCCGAAGATCACGTTGTAGGCGTTGGTGGGGGGGATGCAGCCCGCGCCGCCGTAGTTGCCGCCGGTCACGTTGCGCAGGGCGAAGGCGATCGGCTGCGTCGCGGTCAGCGGCGGGAAGACTTGGTTCGCCGGCAGGGGATAGGCGCCGTTGTTGCTGCCGATTTCGTAGAACTGGCTGAGCGGCGGGATCTGCGCGTATTGCGGCTTCCCGTTCACCATCGGCACCGGGTAGGCGAAGGCCTCGTTGAAGTCGATCGCGCTCGACCCGAACTGGCCGGCGCTGAATTGCGGCGTCACGATCGGGTTGCCCGCGGTCGCATGCACCGACAGGCGGACCGACGGGCGCCACGGAGCGAGGAAGGTCGTGGACAGGGTCGCGGTGACGGCGACGGTGACCGCGTAGGCGGGTTGCCCGCTGCGCAGGGTGGCGGGGGCGGCGGTGATGACCGGGCTGCCGAGCACCGCGAGGCCGC
>NZ_BANB01000591.1 GCF_000964365.1 Acidisphaera rubrifaciens HS-AP3
GGCCCTGGCCGGCGCCGGCATCACCCGGCTGCTGGTCGAAGGCGGCGCGCAAATCGCCTCTGCCCTGCTGCGCGCGGGGCTGGTGGACCGCCTCGCCTGGTTTCACGCTCCCGCCGTCATGGGCGGCGACGGCTGGCCGGCCGCCCAGGCATTCGGGGTCACGTCCCTGGCCGCCATGCCCCGGTTCCGCCGCGTCGCGTCCGTGCCGTGCGGCGACGACATGCTGACCGAATTGCGGAGGGAAGACTGAATGTTCACCGGTATCGTCACCGCGCTCGGGCGCGTCCGCGCGGTCGATCCGATCGGCGCCGGGCGGGACATGCGGCTGACCATCACCGCCCCCTGGGCCGACACCGCGTCGATCGCGATGGGTGCCTCCATCGCCTGTTCGGGCTGCTGCCTGACGGCGGTGGCGATCGGCGAGGACTGGTTTGCGGCCGACGTCTCGGCCGAGACGCTGGCCCGCACCACGCTCGGGCGCTGGCGGGCGGGCACGCCGGTCAACCTGGAACGCAGCCTCCGGCTCGGCGACGAGCTTGGCGGACACATCGTTTCGGGCCATGTGGACGGGCTGGGCACGGCGGTCTCCGTCACGCCGGAGAACGGGTCGCACCGCTGGCGCTTCGCGGTGCCGGCGGAGCTGGCGCGCTATGTCGCGGTGAAGGGATCGGTCGCGGTGGACGGCGTGTCGCTGACGGTCAACGAGGCCGACGAGCACGGATTTGGTGTCAACATCATCCCGCACACCGCTGCCGTGACAACATTTTCGGCGCTGGCGGCGGGGGATGCGGTCAATATCGAGATCGACATGCTCGCGCGCTATGTCGCCCGGCTAGCGGAGTTCCGATGAAGACGCAGACGCTGCACGACTACATCGCCGACCCGGCCGAGATCGTCGAGGAGGCGCGCAACGGGCGCATGTTCATCCTCGTCGACGACGAGGACCGGGAAAACGAGGGCGACCTGGTGATCCCCGCGCAGTTCGCGACGCCCGAGGCGGTGAACTTCATGGCCCGCTACGCGCGCGGGCTGATCTGCCTCGCGATGACGCAGACGCGCTGCGAACAGCTTGGCCTGCCGCTGATGAGCCAGTCGAACGGGACGCGGCACCAAACCGCCTTCACCGTCTCGATCGAGGCGGCGGAGGGGGTGACAACCGGCATCTCCGCCCATGACCGCGCCCATACCATCGCGGTGGCGATCCGCGGCGACACCACGCAGTCCGACATCGTGACGCCCGGCCACGTCTTTCCGCTGATGGCGCGCGAGGGCGGCACGCTGGTGCGCGCGGGCCATACCGAGGCGGCGGTGGACATCGCCCGCATGGCCGGGCTGACGCCCGCCGGGGTGATCTGCGAGATCATGAACGACGACGGCAGCATGGCCCGGCTGCCCGACCTGGTTGCCTTCGCGCAGCGGCACAACCTCAAGCTCGGCACCATCGCCGACCTGATCGCCTATCGCCGCCGCACCGAGCGGCTGGTGAAGCTGATCGAGGAAAGCCGCGTCGATCACGTGGCCGGCGGCGAGTGGCGGGCGCTCGTCTATGCCAACACCGTCGAATATGCCGAGCATCTGGCGCTGGTGAAGGGCGACGTGACGACCGACGCGCCGGTGCTGGTGCGGATGCACGCGATCGACCTGCTGGACGACATGACCTCCGGGCCGCACTGGATCAGCCTGCACGCCGCGATGCGGATGATCGCGGCCGAGGGGCGGGGCGTGGTGGTGCTGATCCGCGACACCCGCCCGACCTCGCTCAGCGAGCGGGTCCGCCGCCACGCCGCCGCCGCCCGCCCGGTGCCGGAGCTGCGCGATTACGGCATCGGGGCGCAGATCCTGCTCGATCTCGGGGTGCGCGACATGATCCTGCTGTCGAACACCCGCCGGACCATCATCGGGCTGGAGGGCTACGGCCTGAATATCGTCGATCAGCGTCCCACGGAGGAGAAATGAGCACGCGCGACGCCCCGCTGCCGGTCGCGCCGCGGGTGGACGGGGCGGCGCCGCGGGTGCTGGTGGTCTGCGCGCCCTATAACAAGGACGTGGTGGAGGGGCTGGCCGCGGGTGCGGCGCGCATCCTGACGCAGGCGGGTGCCGCGCATGACCGCATCGACGTCGCAGGCGCGCTGGAACTGCCGCAGGCGATCCGCCTGGCGCTGCGGGCGCGGGGCGGCCACTACGACGCCTATGTCGCGCTCGGCTGCGTCATCCGGGGCGACACCGACCACTATGACCATGTCTGCCGCGAGGCGATGCGGGGGCTGATGGACGTGGCGCTGCAATACGGCGTGCCGGTGGGCAACGGGCTGCTGACGGTCCACACCGAGCAGCAGGCGGTGGAGCGTGCCGGCGCGGACGGCTTCAACAAGGGCGCGGAGGCGGCGGTCGCGGCGCTCGGTCTGGTGCAGGCCGCGCGCCGGCTGGACGCGGCCGCGTCGGGCAACGCGTCGTGAGCCAGCGCCCGCGCC
>NZ_BANB01000590.1 GCF_000964365.1 Acidisphaera rubrifaciens HS-AP3
CTGCGCCGCGACGACCGTGGCACATCGCGATCCCACCCATGCCCGCATCGCGGCGCAGCTTCTCGGCCATCGCCGCTTCGAGACCACGGAGCACCATTACATCGTCGCCGACTCGCTGCAGGCGACGACGCGCTATCACGACTTGGTTTTGTCAACTCGACGCAAGGCGGGAGGACATCGTGA
>NZ_BANB01000589.1 GCF_000964365.1 Acidisphaera rubrifaciens HS-AP3
GCGCGCGCGCGGCTCGGCCGCCGGGATGGGCGCGTCCTCCATCGCCGTGGCGCCCCCGGCGGGCGGCTCGATCATCACGAGATCGCCGGGCTGCATCACCTCGCCGATCCGGCGCGGCGGCGCGCCCGGATGGCCGTCATGCACCGGCCGCGCCCAGGCCAGGTCGCGCAGCACGATGACGCCCCGCGCCGGGGTGTTGTTCTCGAGCCAGCCGACCCGCGCCTCGCTCTCGGTCGTCGCGGTGACCAGCGCGAGCCGCCATTCCGGCAGCATGCCCGGGGGATGCGGCTGCTTCTGCAGCAGCGCCGGCCAGTCCGTGCGCAGCGCGTCGGCATCGGCGGTCACGTGGCCCGCCGGCCCGCGCCAGCCGCCGAAACGATGGTCGTATTTCATCAGCCCCGCGCGCAGCGTCCGCTCCGCGAAGGCCTGCAGCGCCGGCTCCATGCTGGTGCGGACCTCGAGCCCGCCGGTGGTCGTGGCATCGACGCCGAAGCGGTCGATCAGCCGGCGGCGCACCTCCTCGGAGAACCAGTCGGCGGCGACCAGCGGGGCGGGACGGTGCAGCTGGGCCGGGATGATCGGCTGCTGCTTCGCCGCCGCCGCCTGGGCGGCGTTGATGACATGGTTGTCCACCATGCGGTCGAGCACCCAGTCCCGGCGGTCGCGCGCGGCCTGCGGATAGCGGAACGGGTTGTAGTTGTTCGGCGCCTTGGGCAGCGTCGCGAGGAACGCGGCCTCGCCGGGACTCAGCTCGTCGAGCGGCTTGTTGAAATACGCCTGCGCCGCCGCGGCGACGCCGTAGGACTGCAGGCCGAGATAGATCTCGTTGAGGTAGAGTTCGAGGATACGCTCCTTCGACAGCGTCTGCTCGATGCGCAACGCCAGGATCATCTCCTTGATCTTGCGCGCGTAACTGAGCGAGCCGTCGAGCAGCATGTTCTTCGCGACCTGCTGCGTGATCGTGCTCGCGCCGATCGGACGCCGGCCGGTATGCATCACGTCGAACAGGCCGGCGCGGACGATGGCCAACGGATCGACGCCGCGATGAACCCAGAAATGCTGGTCCTCGGCGGAGACGAACGCCTCCTTCACGATGTCGGGGATGGCGGTGTAGGGGACGAAGATGCGGCGCTCGGTCGCCAGCTCGGCCATCAGCCGCCCGTCATTGGCGAAGACGCGGCTCATCACCCGCGGCTGATAGTTCTTCAGCCCGTCCACGTCCGGCAGGTCGGCGGCATAGTGGCGATAGGCACCGTACAGGACGACGAGGCCGACCAGCGCGGCCACCGCGCCGAAGCCCGCGAGCACCGCCGCGAGCCGGCCGAGGATCGCGAAGGGTCCGGCCCTGCGCGCGCGCGACCGGCCACGCCC
>NZ_BANB01000588.1 GCF_000964365.1 Acidisphaera rubrifaciens HS-AP3
GCCGAATGCCGCCTCCTGACGCAGCCGCACCGCACCACCGCGCGCCATCTCCAGCCCGGCGATCAGCGTGCTGGCGATCGCCGCCCGGACCTCGATCGGCGCCATCGCCCCGCCCTCGGGCAGGAAGCGCTCCAGGCTCGTCCAATCCGGCAGGCTGCCCAGCAGGGAGCCGAGCCGGCGCAGCGCGTCCTTCACCGTCCAGATGGTCACCGGCGGCGGCCGATACCGCTTCGACGCCCCGGCCCGCCGCATCGCGCCGAGATAGGCGCGCACCAGGGCGCCGAGATCGGCCGACAGTCGCGACCGGTCCTGTTCCGTCAGATCCTCCGGCGCGCCGCGGGGGAACACGTCCTGCCCCAGTTGCGGCCGCTCGCCGAGCCACGCGGCGGCGGCGCGGATCACCTGCAGATCGGCCAGACGCGCGGCCAGGGTCTCGGCCGCCGCCTCGCCTTCCTCGGCGAGGTCGCTGCCCTTGGGAAGCAGCAGCCGCGACTTGAGCCAGGTCAGCCACGCCGCCATCACCAGCCAGTCCGCCGCCAGTTCGAGCCGCACGCCGAGCGCGCCCTCGATCACCGCCAGGTACTGCTCGACCAGCGACAGGATCGACAGCCGCGCCAGGTCCACCTTCTGCGCCCGCGCCAGTTCGAGCAGGAGGTCGAGCGGCCCGTCGAACCCGTCGAGATGCAGGACGAGCGTACCGCCCGCCAGCGGCGCGGCGGCAGCGGCGGCGTCAGACGGCATCGCCGCCCCCCGGTATCGCCGGACCGAGATGCAGCCCGGCCAGCGCGAGCACGATGCGCAGCGCGTGGTCCATGGCGCGTTCCAGCACCAGCTGCACCGGGTCGAACGCGTATCCCATCTGCCGCGCGATCTCCGGCACCACGAACACGACCAGCAGCACCAGCACGATCCCGGCCCGCTCCAGCCGTGCCCACACGCGCGCGAGCGGCAGCGGCAGGATGCCCACCATGATGCGCCCGCCGTCGAGCGGCGGCACCGGCAGCAGGTTGAACAGGCCGAGCGCGATGTTGGCGAGGATGAAATAGGTGATGAAGCGCAGCACCAGCGGGTTATCGCCCGATACGTGCAGCGACAGCGCGCCCAGCCAGGCGAGGACGAAGTTCATCGCCGGGCCCGCGAGCGCGACCAGCGCCATGTAGCGGCGCGGATCGGGAAACCGCCACGCCGACACCGGCACCGGCTTCGCCCAGCCGAACATGAAGGCGACGCGCCCGAGCATGACCAGCTGCGAGAACAGCAGCAGGCCCGGCAGGATGATGGTCCCGAACCGGTCGATGTGGCGCAGCGGGTTCAGCGACAGCCGTCCGGCCTGCCGCGCCGTGTCGTCGCCCAGCGCCAGCGCCGCGTAGCCATGCGCCGCCTCGTGCAAGGTGATCGCCAGGATGGCCGGGATGACGGCCAGGGCGAGCTGCAGTGCGAGGTCGCTCACGCGCCGGCGTGTCCGAGCAGCCGCTCCCGCTCCGCCGCCAGCGCCGCGCCGTCGAGCACCGTCCGC
>NZ_BANB01000587.1 GCF_000964365.1 Acidisphaera rubrifaciens HS-AP3
CTCCGTCCAGCCCGCGGGCGGGACGGCGCGGCGGCGGCGCTTCGGGGCCGCGCTCGGCCATGGCGTCGCGCCCGGCCATCTAGAACTGGAAATAGATGAAGGGGGCGACGCCGTCCGGGCCGATGGCGTTGATCGCCGCCACCACCAGCCCCGCCTCCGCCCCCAGCATCCAGTCCGGCGCCCAGGCCAGGCGCGCGGCGATCCGGCGCGGCAGATCGGGCGGCAGGAATTGCAGCACCATGCCGAGCACGATCAGCCCGACCACGAAGGGTGTCGCCTGCGTCAGGCTCCAGTCCCCGCTCGCCATCTGCTGCAGATACAGCGTCGCGGTGTCGAAGCTGTCGGCGCGGAAGAACAGCCAGCCGAGGCAGACGAAGTGGAAGACCAGCACGATCGCCAGTACCTTTCGCACATGCGGCCAGAGGCCGGGGCGCGTCGGCGGCGGCCCGCGCAGCCGGTCGTGGTGGCGCAGGACGAAGCGCTCGACCCCGAGGCCGACGCCGTGCAGCGCGCCCCAGAAGACGAACTTCCATGCCGCGCCGTGCCAGATGCCGCCGAGCAGCATGGTGATCGCCAGGTTGCGGGCGGTCTTCCACTCCCCGTGCCGGCTGCCGCCGAGCGGCTTGTAGAGGTAGTCGCGCAGCCAGGACGACAGCGACATGTGCCAGCGCCGCCAGAAATCCTGCAGGCTCGCGGCGCGGTAGGGCTGGTTGAAGTTGACCGGGAACGCATAGCCCAGCAGCGCCGCCAGACCGATCGCGATGTCCGTGTAGGCACTGAAATCGCAGTAGATCTGCACGGCATAGCCGTACAGCCCGAGCAGCAGGTCCGGCAGGCCGTGATGGATCGGGTCGTCGAACACCGGATCGACCAGCCCGACCGCGATGTCGTTGGCCATTACGACCTTCTTGAACAGCCCGCCGAGGATCAGCACCAGCGGCCAGGCGAGGCCGAAATCGAGCTGCGGCCGCTCGTAGAGCTGCGGCAGGAACTTCGCCGCCCGTACGATAGGTCCAGCAACGAGTTGCGGGAAGAAGCTCAGATACAACAGCATGTCGGACGGGCGCCGGCAGACCGCCACGTCGCCGCGATAGACGTCCACGACATAGGAGATGCCGTGGAAGGTGAAGAACGAGATGCCGACCGGCAGGATGACTTCCAGCACCGGCAATTCGCCGTGCAGCCTCAGGCGGTGCAGCAGCTCGTCCGCCGAATGCACGAAGAAATCGA
This sequence comes from Acidisphaera rubrifaciens HS-AP3, assembly GCF_000964365.1. GTDB lineage: Bacteria > Pseudomonadota > Alphaproteobacteria > Acetobacterales > Acetobacteraceae > Acidisphaera > Acidisphaera rubrifaciens. The sequence goes on from NZ_BANB01000587.1 coordinate 1,231, forward strand.
AATACTTGAAGAAGCCGAGGGTCGCGAGATGGATCGTGACCGTCACGGCGACGATCGCCCGCCGCGCCTGCGCCGGCCCGACCCCGGCGGGTCCCACCCGCGCGAGGGCGAGGCCGGCCAGATAGGTCACGACCGAACTGAAGGCCAGCAGGAAACAGAACCGCCAATCCCATTGAGCGTAAAAGAAATAACTCGCCCCCACGAGCAGCAGCTTCTGCGCCCGGTAGCTGTCGCGCAGTAGCGCGAGCAGCGCCACGACGGCGACGAAGAACAGCAGGAAGTCGAGGGTCGGGAACAGCATCCCCGGCGCGGTCCGTCAGGGTCCGGGACGGGCGGGTGGCGGCGCCAGCCCCTGCCCGGGCGCGATCGCCACGGCGCCCAGCAACGCCGCGTACAGCGCGTCGGCACTGCGCGCGTTGCCGGCCTCGCGGATATGGACGTGATCGGCATAGGCGAGCGGCGGATCCGCCGCCGCCCAGCGCGCCATCGAACAGGTCCCGCCCATGGCGGCGGACCAGTCCCACGTCCACCAGCCCTGGCGCAGCGCCGCCGCCGCCTCCGTCCGCCGCACGATGGCGAGGCCCGGCGGCTCCGCCCAGACGCCGCCATCGGCCGGGGCGCAGACCGCGC
>NZ_BANB01000586.1 GCF_000964365.1 Acidisphaera rubrifaciens HS-AP3
GACCGCGGCCCCGACGACCGGATAGGCCCACACCGCGCGCAGCGGCGGCGCGGGCGTGGACGACAGGCGGGAGACCGGCACCCGTGTCAGCAGCATCGCCGCCCCGGCCAGATCGTCGATGACACGCACCGCCTCCGCCTGCCCCGCCCGGCCGGCGGATGCAAGCCCGCTCACCCCCCGCGCCTACCTTCGGCGCTCACCCCTCGGCGACGGCGGCGAGGTTCCAGCGCGCCGGCCGGCCCGCGACCTCGCCCGTGATCACCCGCGCCAGGTGCGCCGCGTCGCGCCCGACGCCGGAGAACCGCCCCGACCCCCAGGTGTACAGCCACGGCAGCCCCAGGAAGTACAGTCCCGGCACCGGCGTCACCCCGCGGTCATGCGCGGGGTAGCCGCGCCCGTCGAACACCGGCACGTGCAGGAAGCGCAGGTCGCTCTCGAACCCCGTCGCCCAGATCACCGACGTGATGCCGGCCGCGCGCAGGTCGAGCGATTCCACCTCCGCCTCGGGCTGCCACACCGGGCGATAGCGCGGCTCCGTCGGCGCGTTGATGCCGTTGCGGGCGATCCAGGCGTCGATGCTGTCCTTGATCCGCTGCGCGCTGTCGTCGGCGCCGTCGAGGTTGCGGCGCAGGTCGGGCGCGAACGCCGCCTGCGTGCCGCGCAGGCCGAGCAGATGGCCGTACAGCCGCATCCCCTCGATCGCGAACTGGCGCAGGTCGATGTCGTGGCCGCCGTCACGGCCGGTGACATAGTGGTTGGACTTCAGCCGCACCCGCTCGCCCATCGGGTGCTCGTCCACGCCCATGTCGTAATGGCCCATGTCGGTCAGCCACGCCACCACGTCGCGGCCGCGATAGCGGCGGGCGACGCGGGGCGCGCTGCCGGTCGCGAGATGCACGCGCCGGCGCGCGAGATGCAGGTCCTCCGCGATCTGGCTGCCCGACTGCCCGGTGCCGACCACCAGCACCTCGCCCGGCGGCAGTTGCGCCGGGTTGCGGTATTCCGACGAATGCACCTGCGCGATGTCGTCGGGCAGACGCTCGGCCATGCGCGGGATGCGCGGGCGATGATAGCCGCCGACGGCGACCACCACGTGCCGCGCGAGGTAGGCACCGTCGGTCGTGTCGACGTGGAAACCGCCCGCCGTCTGCCGCACCTCGATCACCGCGACACCCTCATGCAGCGGCGGGTCGAAGGACGCGCGGTAGTCCTCGACATAGCGGACGATGTCGGCGTTCACCATGAAGCCGTCGGGATCGCTGCCCTGGTACGGAAAGCCCGGCAGCTGGCATTGCCAGTTCGGCGTGACGAGGCAGAAACTGTCCCAGCGCTGCGTGCGCCACGTGTGCGCGACGCGGTGCTTCTCGAACACGACATGCTCGATGCCGCGCTGCTTGAGGTGCCAGCTCATCGCGAGGCCGGACTGCGAGCCGCCGACCACGACGACCTCGACCTGCCGGCGCGTCTCCATCTTGCTCACCGCGTCTCTCCCTCTCTGATCCGTTCTCGTTCAGCCGTGCAGGATGCGTTCGACGGCGACATGCGCGTCGGGCGGATAGCGGCCCGCCTGCGTCTCGATGTGATCCAGCGTCGCGGCGGCGCGGCTGCACGGGAACCCGTGGACGGCGCGCACGCGCTCGCTCGCGGCCTGCATCGCGGCACGCGCGCGCACGACGAAATCCGCCAGCGGATAGCGCGCGCCCGCCGCGAGATAGCTGCCGATGACGGTGGACGGCGAATACAGCCGGGAGACCTCGCCGTCGGGCCAGCGCACGTCGAACAGCAGCGCCGGCATCACGCCGCCACGCCGAGCACGGCGCCCCCGGACCCATCGCCCCCGGACGCATCATCCGCGCCGAAGCGCCACAGCACGCGGCTCTCCCCGCCCTGCGTCAGCCGCACCGCATCGCCCGCCTCGCACGCGCCGATCGCGGCGGCGGCGATGCTGCGCGCGGCGAAACGCGCGCACACCGCGGCCACGTCATCCGGCGCGGCGGTCAGCAGGAAGCCGTACGACGGGAAC
>NZ_BANB01000585.1 GCF_000964365.1 Acidisphaera rubrifaciens HS-AP3
CGTGAGGGCCGCGAGGTCGATGCGCTGCGACGGCGTCGCGCGCGCGATGAGGCGCAGGGTCACCGCAGCAATTCCCGCAGATGAAAGTGATGCCGTCCGAGCTTGCCGCCGTAATTGCCCGCGCCGATGCGCAGCACGCCGCGGTCCGGCCCGAGATCGGTCGCCGCGTGCAGCCCCGCGCGCATCGCCGCCGCGACCGCGTCGGGCGTCAGGCCGTCGATGACGATTTCCAGCACGCAGCCGATCTCCGCGTCGAGCGCGGAGGCGACGCTGCCGCGCAAGGTCGGGCAATAGGCGTCGTTGGTGGAGGCGATCATGCCCTTGTACTTCGATCCGACCTTCGACCCGGAGCGCACGATGCCGCCGGGGAACGGGGCGATGCAGTCCGGCACCGCCGCGACCGCCGCCGCCGCCGCCTCCGCCGCGCGCAGGGTGGAGGCGAAGTCGCGGCCCATCAGCAGCAGGTTGCCGCCGCCGACCGCCGATTTCGTCAGCCCCGTCCGCCCCTCGATCACGAACTCGCCGTCCATCACCGGCAGGCGCCAGTAGCGGGTGCCGGCGAAGCGCTTGGAGATCTGCCAGCCATCGGCGAAGTAGCGCAACCGGTCGCCGAGCAGCAGCGTCTCCTCGCCCGCGAGCCCGGCATAGCAGGCCGAGCCGGGGCTGGTGAGCACGCATTGGCCGACGCGGTTCTGCACCTGTTTCTGTAATTCGGCCGTCGAGCCCGCGAACATCAGCACGCGCACCCCGGGGCGGCCGTCCGGCGTCTCGTCGGGCGGCATGTCGCGGTCGATCGCGGCCTCCGTCCCGCAGGCGATGACGGAGGTGGCGAAGCCGGTCATCGTCACCGCCGCCTGCCGCGCCCATTTGCGGTCGTGCGCGGTGATGATCAGCGCGGTCGCGCGCATGTCGAAGGCTTCGGCGAAGGTGTCGTCGATGCGCACGCCGTTGCGCCGCAGCGCGCGCGACGGCGCGCCGGCGGCCGAGGTGCGCACGGAGGGGGCGGCTTTCTTCACGCGCGGCACGGGACGATCTCCGCGGGCAGGGCGCGGCCGAGCAGGTCGGCCGGCACGTCGAAGGCGGTATGCGCGCAGCCATAGGTCGTTTCGTAGAAACGGGCGAGCCGCGCCTCGATCGCCGCGTC
>NZ_BANB01000584.1 GCF_000964365.1 Acidisphaera rubrifaciens HS-AP3
CGGTCGCGGCGGGAGAAGGCGGCCCCAGGGGGGGTGGCCCATGGGGGGGTGGCCCATGGGGAGACAGCCCGTCGGGCGGCGGCACTCCCGCGTCGCTCATGCCGGCCGTCTCATTGGGTGCAGGCCATCCGGCGCTGGGCGAGATCGATCGCGCACCGAGCGAGCACGCTGCTGTCCACGTCATGGATCGTCGCGTCATAGCCGGTCGCCGTCGCGTCCAGCACGGCGAAGCCGAACTCCGACAGGTCGGCGGTGCCGGCGGTGGTCGCGGTGTCCGAGGCGCTGACCTGATAGGTCGCGCCGCTCTCGTCCCCCGCCACGAACACGCGGTCGAGCGCGGTGCCGCCGTTGCCCACGACCAGTTGCGGCGCATAGTCCGCCGAGGTGAGCGCCACCGCCTGGAAGCTGTGGATATGCCCCGCCAGCAGCAGGTCGATCGGCTTCGGCACGCCGCCCGTGAACAGCGCCTGCTCGTCCTCGTTGCCGCCGGACAGGACGCCGCCCGCGCCCGCTCCGTACAGGCCATAGGCCGGTTTGTGCGTGACCATGATCGCCGGACCGGACAGCGTGGGCAGGATCGCCGACAGCTGCTTGCGGTATTCCGCGACGACCGTGCCGCTGTTGGAGCGGCTGGCGTCGTTGGCGAAGCTGCTGTCGAACATCAGCAGGGTCGCGCCGCCGACATCGACGGCATAGGGCGGCTCGAACTCATGCGACGAGCCGCGCGTGCAGGCGGCGGCGGCCGCATCGAAGGGAAACGGATCGAGCAGCCGGAACCAGCCGGCGCGGGCGCGGGCGCAGCTTTCGTGATTGCCGCGCGAGAGGGCGAGCGGCGCGCTGCCGAGGATGGCGGCGGCCGGCGTGAACCAGTCGGCATCCCAGCTCGCCCAGTTATCCCCGTAGGGACTGCCGGTGCAGTCCACGCCGAGCGCCGAGGGACACGGCGATTCGCGGTACGAATAGTCGCCCACATGCACGATCGCGTCGGCATTCAGCGTCGCGACATAGGTCGCGATGCGGCGCAGCGGAAAGGCGACCGGGTCGTTGCACGCCTGCGCGACGAAACCCTTGATGCGGCAGCCGGTGTCGCCGATCACCACGATGCGCTTCGGCTTCGCCACCGGCATCTTCAGCGGGACGCCGCCGATCGTCGCCTGCTGCCCGCCGGTCGGCACCGACGCCTCGCACGCGAGCACGGGGAAGTCGGTGTCCGGCGTGAAGCGCGGCGCGAGGGTGACCGCCGTGCCGTCCACGGCGGCGGCGGGACACACCGCGCCCGCGCCGCCCG
>NZ_BANB01000582.1 GCF_000964365.1 Acidisphaera rubrifaciens HS-AP3
GGCGGCGGCGCGGGCGCGCCGCGTGGCCGGCGGCACGGGCGGCATGCGGGCGGCCGGCGTGCCGGGACGCTCGCTGTAGGGAAAGACGTGCAGATAGGCGAGGCCGGCCTCGGCGATGAAGGCGCGCGTCTCCTCGAACAGCGCGTCGGTCTCGGTGGGAAAGCCCGCGATCAGGTCGGCGCCGAACGCCGTGTCCGGGCGCAGCGCGCGGGCGCGGGCGATCACGTCGAGCGCACCCGCGCGGCTGTGCCGGCGACGCATGCGCTTGAGGATGAGGTCCGATCCCGCCTGCAGCGACAGATGCAGATGCGGCATCAGCCGCTGTTCCTCGCCGATCAGCCGCCAAAGGTCCGGGTCGATCGCCGCCGGGTCGATCGACGACAGGCGCAGGCGCGGCAGGTCCGGCACGCGCGCCAGCAGGTCGGCGATCATCGTGCCGAGTGTCATGCCGCCCCCGCCGTCGCGTCCGTAGCTGGCGATGTCCACGCCGGTCAGCACGACCTCGCGGAAGCCGGCGTCCACCAGGCTGCGCGCCTGCGCCACGATCGCGTCCGGCGGCACGGAGCGGTTGCGGCCGCGCCCCTGCGGGATGACGCAGAAGGTGCAGCGGTGGTCGCAGCCCTGCTGGACCTG